>JADJHP010000011.1 GCA_016707525.1 Ignavibacteriota bacterium | reverse complement strand
CCGTTTCCTCGGACATCACACGCCGCACGACCGATGGTTGCACGATGGGTATTCATCTCGCCGTTCATCCGGGACCTTCCGCACCACGAAGGGCTTCAACAGGACGCCCTTGTTGGCGAGGGCTGCATACGCCATCACCAATTGCAGCGGCGTCACGACGCCATACCCGGCAGGCCATCGTCCGGAGCGTTGCACCGGACCAATCGACCGGCCTTGGCAGCGCGCCGGGGTTTCCTGCCCGGGGAGTTCGATGCCGCTCAGGGTCCCGAACCCGAAGCGCCGCCGTCTCGAACATCGTCTGTGCGTCGATCCGCGGCGAGCTTGGCCATCACGACATTGCTGGACTGCTCCACGGCCTGGCGGAACGTCACGGTGCCGAGCGGATGCGTGTCCGTCACCGGGATCGTTCGTCCGGCACCGGTCAGGGCGTTAGCCTACCGTCCCTTCTCTCCGTTGAAGAGTTCCTCCGGCTTCACAACACCTTTTTCGAGCGCCGCGGTGGCCGTAACGATCTTGAAGACGGAGCCCGGTTCGAACATGTCCGTGATCGACCGGTTGCGCAGCGTCGCCTGGTCGAGTGTCGCCGTATTGTTCGGGTCCACACGCGGTACATGCGCCAGCGCAAGGATCTCGCCGGTGGACGGGTCCACCATCACCACGAGCCCGGCCTCGGCCCGCATCTTCGCCACGCCCCTGGCGAGTTCTTCTTCTGCCACCTGCTGATACTGGCGTCGATCGTCAGTTCGAGATTGAGCCCGTCCTCCGGATCGATGCGCGGATACTCGGCCGAAGCGCGCGTGCGGTTGGGTGCGTCGCGCTGCATCATGACGCTGCCAGGCTCGCCCCGAGCCACCGGTCGTACTGCATCTCGAGTCCTTTGAGGCCCGTGTGCTCCACACCGGTCACACCCAGGAGCTGTCCGGCGACATGCTCGTAATGATAGATGCGCCGTGGTTCGTTCATCACGATCAGCCCGCGCAGTTCGGCGACCGGCACCTTCGCTGCACGCGAGGGCCTCGACATTGCCGTTCGAGGACGACGAACCGCTTCTGCCGGATCGCGCATCAGGTCGAGATACACCTGCTTCGGCCGCTTGAACACCGCGCAAGGGCGATCGCGATATCATCCTGTTCACTTCCGGCGACCTTCGGGTCGGCGCAGAACGACACGGACGTGGCGTTCGAGACCACACCTTGGCGTTGCGGTCCATGATGGCTCGCGTGCCGCGAAGCACGATGGGTGCTTCGTATTGCTTCCGGGCGATCTCCCGGAACTCCGACGCCCGGACCAGCTGGATATGTAGCAGGCGCAGGGCACGTATGACAAAGAGCAGGAGCAGACCGATCTTGATGCCGAGCGGCCGCCGGCGGTGACGCTCGAGCGGCACCAGGCCTGTCTTAAGCCCGGCAGGCTGGCCGATCACTGCTGGAACTCCCCACGCACTTCCTCGGCGCGGTCTTTCAGATCCGACGGTACTTCGAACACCTGTGGTTGCTCGCGGGGGTATTGCATCCCGAGCTTCTCGACGGCGATGCGTCCGACACGTTCGAGCGACGACTTGTTCACTTCGGCCTGCAGCGCAGCATTGAGATCCAGCTGCCGCTGCCTCTGCGCCGCAGTCCGTTGCTCACCCGTCAGCTCATCCACCGCGATCGTGTTGATATAGAGGACGACCAGGATCCGCGAGGGCGAAGAGCCGACGATGAAATTGAACGTCGACATCCGCTTGCGCACGCCGTGCTTGTTCTGGCGCACTGCGTAGCCGGACACATTGCCGGTGCCCGTGCCGCTGCTGCTTCCCGTGCCGGAGCCGGTGCCCTGCTGTCCGCCTCCGTACACGTACCGGTTCTCCCGGGTCGGTTCCATCGGCGGCGGCGGTGCATTCCGCTTAATGTGATGCCTGCGTTCCCACATATCGTCGTTCGGCGGCACGCATCTTTGCGCTGCGTGCCCTCGGATTGTCGCTGATCTCCTGCTCTGTCGGTACGACCGGCTTGCGGGTGATGAGGCGGAACTCCGGCTCGGGTTCCTCTCCCGGCATCACCGGCACATCACGGTCGAACGGAACCGTGGACACCGCACGGAAGAATTCCTTCACGATACGGTCTTCGAGAGAATGGTACGAGATCACCACGATCCGGCCACCCGGTGCGAGCAGGTCGCGGGCATCTGCGAGGACAGCCCTGGGGCTGTCGAGTTCCCATTCACTTTCGATGCGCAGCGCCTGAAGACGCGCGCAAGTGACTTGTTCAAAAATCGGTCCGGCGTGAACGCCGCCACCACATCGCGGAGCTCGCCGGTGGTATGCACCGGGCGGTGGCCCACGATCGACCGTGCGATGCGGCGCGCATTCTGTTCCTCGCCGTACTGATAGATCACATCGGCGAGTCTGCGCTCGTCGTACGTGTTCACAATATCCCACGCGCTGAGCGGCTGACGCCGGTCCATGCGCATATCCAAACGCTCATCGCCGCGGAACGTGAACCCGCGTTCCACAGCATCGATCTGATGCGACGAGATGCCCAGATCCAGGAGTATCCCGCTGGCGCCGGTCCACCCCGCTTCCTGCATCGCTGCGCGGAGGAACCGGAAGTTGGTCCGGACGAACGTCGTGCGGTCCGCGAATCCCGCAAGCCGGGACCGGGCAGAGGCAAGTGCTTCGTCGTCCGCATCGAGACAGAGCAGACGGCCGGGGCCCTGGAGGTGGGAGCAGATCTCCCACGCGTGTCCTCCTCCTCCGACCGTTCCGTCGACAAATGATCCCCCGGTATCGGCCATCAGCAGGTCAACTGCTTCCCGGCACAGGGCCGGGGTGTGATAGGCCGTTCCGTTCACTCGCTATGTTTTTTGCAGAACGGTTTGTGCGACGGACTCGTAGCTCTGGGCCTGAGTCTTCAGGTACTGTTCGTACTGCTGCGGGTTCCAGATCTCGATGTGCTCGAGCACACCGATGATCAGAACCTCGTTCTCTATCCTGCGAACTGAAGGAGTTCTTTCGGAATGGAAATGCGGAACTGGCCGTCGAGCTGCGACTCTGTCGCACGCTCGAGCAGCACACGCATGAAGAAACGGTGTTGCGCATTCGTCGGCGACAATTGACGGATGCTTTCCTCGAGTTTGTTCCACTCATCGAGCGGATACACGAACAGGCATTGCTCGAAGCCCCGTGTGATGACGAATGTATCATTCGCCTCGCTCGAGACGTACTTGCGCAGCCGGGCGGGGATGTTCACGCGCCCTTTGCTGTCGGCAGAGTATGCGTACGATCCTTTGAAGGACGACACCTGATGCTCCGTTCGGAGTGGAACAGTTGGAGAATGGGATAGTGGTGCGGGCGCGACTCGTCACCCGCGAGAGGGAAGCTACGGTTCCCAACGATTACCCACTTTTACCCACGCTAGGAACCTAAGATACGGAATTGAGGCTGAAAGTCA
This sequence comes from Ignavibacteriota bacterium, assembly GCA_016707525.1. NCBI lineage: Bacteria > Pseudomonadati > Ignavibacteriota > Ignavibacteriota bacterium. The sequence goes on along the minus strand of JADJHP010000011.1, from coordinate 221,717 downwards.
AGTGATACTTGCGCGATACGCGCTGTTTTGGGGGATTCTGCGGGTGGGTGGTTTCGCCATAACGGATGCAAAAAGGGTAGATTCCCCACTTTGATTATCCATGATCCATGGACAACGGATAATGAGAAGCGCTGGAACCTGCTTGCGGGGGTGGGGGAAACCCGAATTCACGATCGGCGATCGCCGGGCCCCCGCGATTCCGTATCCATGTGTAGGGGCGGTGCATGCACCGCCCCCCACGATGACCGGCACCGCCGGTGCGACTACCGGGACCGCCCCTGCCACGGTCCGCACCTCGTGTTCTCCATCGTTCGGCAGGCGCACATCGAGGTCCATCGTGTCGTTCATACATCATGCCATCTCGAGTACCTGTTTTAGCCAGGACTGGTGGATCGGAGATCAACGGCCGTCGGGGATCGTGTATCCATTTGTAGGGGCGGTGCATGCACCGCCCTGCACCGGCCGGCACCGCCATTCATAGCGCCAGCAAGCGGCATTGACAATCCATCACTGCTGCTCTATATTGAAGGCGGTGTGTACCACTAATGATATGGGGGAAAATGACATGGCCTCGTCCACAACTCATCTGCTTCACTCCCTGGTCCCGCTGTTCCGCCTTGCATCCCTGGGGATCCTGGTCCTTTCCGCCGGCTGCAAAGATGACCCGGCAGCGCCAACCGGAGGTACTCCTGAGCCCCCCTCGCCCTCTGTCGCCAGAATGGAGTTCCCTTCGACCGTGGGGACCGTTATTGATTACACCTATTGGTATGAGGAAGGAAATATGTATTGGGGGACCATGACCGCAAGGACGGAATCGCGGGGGACGCGCTCATGGCAGGTCACGGGTGTCACGGGTGACTCTACGGCCGGCACGGTGACTGTCCTGGTGACCGGCAGGGACACCGTGATCACACAGAAGAACACCCCGGATATGGTCCATCCGGGAGCAATTGATACGGCCATCGTTACGGTATCCACGACGTTCATCACCTCGTATACCGCGGACACGATGAGGGTCGATCTGGCGGCACTCTTCAAGACCGGCCAGAGCTCGTACGGGATATTCCGTCGGGCGTACCAGCAACTGCCGGATTCAGTCCGCGTCGGCGGTGATGGATACGTCGCGCCCTACGCGGTGTACCAGCACCGGAATGGATTGATCAAGTACTTCTACGCCCATTCCTCTTTCATGTACATCAAGAGCGAACGACTTTCGTTCGTGTCCCGGCACTAGAGGGCGTCACCGCACCAACGCCATCTTCACCGTTTGCCGCGCACCGCTGTTGAACTGCACGATACAATAGTAGACGCCCGATGCGTGGCCCGGAAGTTCGATCGTCTCGGCGTGCTCCCCGGCGGCCTGTCTCCCCACGGCACGGTACACCTCCCTCCCCAGCACATCCGTCACACGGAGATCCACCTCACCTGCCGAGGGCAACTCATACCGGACCGTCGTGCTCGGGTTGAATGGGTTGGGATAGTTCTGCAAGAGAATGAACCTCTCCGGCACAATGAACCGGTGGCCCGGGACCGCAGTGAGCAGGTCCACGCGCCGGAAGACCCGCCCCCGACCATCCAACAGCCATCCGCACGTCGGGGATATCATGCAGAGATCCACCAGGCAATCGTTTATGGAGATGTACGGACCGACCGTGTACGTCGAATCCAAAGGATCCAGGGTCCGCGCGGTCATGCTCGCACTTTGCGGCACCGAGAATACGGTCAGGTCACGGAACAGCGCACCCATGCTCCATACAGGAATGGAGACCGCCCTATCGAGGACAGCATTGTATGCGAACGATTCGGGCCTCGGATATTCGTCCCCCCGACTATAGCTAAAATAGCTCAACTCGGCGCTCATGAACTGGCCCTCGCTGAAGGTCAGGTCGGGCGGCGAGACCATGGTCGAACAGGTCTTCCCGAAGTCCGCGCTGCGGACGATCATGCCGTCTCCTACCATCCCTCCAAAACCCGAACAGAAGATCATCCGGTCCGCCGAGAGGATGCCGAAGTCCTTCGTTTTTCGGAGTCTGCCATCCGGAAGACTATCCACCCGCCACGTGGTGCCCAGATCGGTCGATGTGCACAGCCACACCTCACCCCATTCACGCCCCAACGCAACATATCCGATCAGGGATCTGTTGAGCAGCGAGACCAGACTGTTGAATCGCTTGCCCGCAGCTGCCAACGAGGAGATCCAGCTCTGCCCGCGGTCCGTTGTGCGCAGGAGCTGCGACACGCCATTCAGCCCTGACCCCGCATCGACCGCTACCACCCCGGTGTCTCCTCCGAGCCATTTCATCGAACGTACGGCTCCCGGAGTCTCCCACCATGTGCGGACCCCGCCAGGTCTGCCCTCCGTCCGTGGTCAGCGAGAAGTACCGGTCCGGCGACATCAACCATCCGTGCAACGAGTCAGAGAAGTCAATGAACGAGTAGGCCATCCCCGGCGATGCCGGAACGGCAAGCTGTCTCCAGACGCCGGTGCCTGTCTGTGCTTCGATACCCGCGAAAGGCGCCAGGAAGAGGAGGAGGATCGTTGCGAGCGGCCGGGAGATCGGAGTTTTCATATACGCGTCCCTCGTCAAAGACATTACCCAAGTCCGCATGTGCGGATCCAAAACGAATTCGGAGCTTTGTTTGTAGCAAAGTGCGTGAGGGCGCCTTTTTCCATCTCTCATCCCGCCTGTCTGCGGTGAGGGAGCAGCGTGCGGTGAGTGGGTACGATCACGCCGTTAGATCTCCACTTGCGATGTGCTTCCCGTCCATGACATGAGGGTCCGATACATCATCATGAACCGCGTGTCTCCCGGGGGACAGCCCAAATAGAGCTCGCCGAGCATCTCCCTGAACCGGAGCAGTTCCTTGGTCCGGGACTTCCACTTCGGGTCCGTTGTGCAGAGATCCAGAAGTTCGAACGCACGCTCAAAACACTGCTGCACTTCATCAGGGAGTCCGGCATGCAGGAGATTCTTCGCACGGGCGAATTCGCTGCCGATCATCAGGATCTGTCGTTCGACCGGGTAGCGACCCCATTTTTCGGGATCCATGGACTTGTGCCAGATGGTCATGCGATCTCCACCCATGCACGGACGATCGCATGGACCGCATCGCGCACACTTTCCAGTTGGATCTCCATTCCACGGTTCTCAAGGGCCGGGCGGATATTGATCAGCGAGATGTATTCGATCCGCGGCGGCTGTGCCCAGGGCCAGAGGTTCCCCCCCCAAATGTCAACCTAACTTGATCCTGTGCTCAGGAGTACCTCTTCCGAATCGGCGTACATTTCTCCGCCCAGGGCGATCTTCCGCAGACTGACGTCCACGGTGAACTTGATCATGTTCTCAAACGGAGCGTTTCTGAAGCGTTCCAGGTCGGGGACCTTCAACCGGCTGGTCGGAATGAGGATCTGTGAGTCCATGCAGTGTCCCCGGAATACGCTGTGTCCTGATGCCTGGTTGCTCGGGTGATGAGGAGCGATGGCACAGCTGCACATGGCAGCCTGCCGTATCGCAATGTACACCCGTGGTCCATTGGATGCAAGGGGAGTTCAGGCGGCAACTATGGCGTTCGCGGGTTCGCATGCGTTGAAGCCAGCGAGCGTGCACAGTGCAGGGCCCGAAGCCCACGTCGATGGGTGGTTACTTCAGATTCTTCCGGCGACCTGCGCTTGCGTTTTGACGCCGGCGGACGCGATCCACGCGGAGTGGTGAGAAATGAACGTCTCAAACCGCTTGCTTGCATCCTTCCACAATGGCGGTTACATTGGACGGTTCCCTCCCTTACAGAAGGAGTTGCCCCATGAGGTTCCTGACAGCCACGTGCCTATTGCTCGCCCTCACAGGCTGTACACACACGCCCTCCCTGGAAGAGGCAAAGGCCCTTATTCACCTGCAGAACGAGAAACTCCATACTGTTGCCGCGACGAAGAACCTCGCGCTCCTGCGCGAGGTGTACGCTGAGGATGCATGGTTCATGGCACCCGGCCTCGCACCCGTCCACGGACGCGACAGCATCATCGCTCTCTGGGGCGATGGACTCGAGAAGATCGTTTCTCTGCATTCGGAATCCCTTGAGATCAGTGGCACACCGGACGTTCTGTACGAGATCGGTGTCGTCCGGAACGTGATCAGAACCGACACACCGGACTCGGTGGTCGTGCACAAAGCGAAGTATACCAACGTCTGGAAGCGCGACGCCGCCGGGGTCTACCGGCTGACCGTCGATATCTTCAACCGCGTCGATTGACCTCCCCGCTGACGGGGAATACGGATCAGGCGGCCTTGCGCTGGACGCGCTGCACACCCTGGATGCGCCGGATCTTCCGGCAGGTCTTGCAGATCCCCTTGTACGAGGCATAGAAGTCCTCCGGGTTCCGCGTCCCGCAATACCTGCATTCATGCGTGTCGGCGAACCGCCGGTGAGCGGTTTCCGGGCTCCCATGGCGCCGGTGCCTCTGATAATGTTTCCAGCACATCCCCCGCGCGATCACATCGCTCTCGCACTCGTGTACCCCGCACCTGTCATGTTCCATCGCTCTCGTATCCCGTCGTCTATGGTCATAATAGAAAAACCCTCCGGCGTTTTCGCCGGAGGGTTCGGTGGTACAACATTCGTTATGATCTTAGATCATGCCGTCCCGTCCTGTGCGAAAACGTGGCCTGCCACCACGCACTGCTGCTGGGGTTGATGCTGCTGCGCGCGCTGCAGATGACACAGGATCTGATGTCGGACGTGTTTCATGTATATACTATAGAATTTTTTCGCTACTGAGTCAAGCCTTCCCGCAGAAGGAGCTGCCAGCGATTCTGCATTGTCAAACACCCCGACCCGGCCGCACGGATGCCCCTGCGGTGACCCTGATGCTTGGGTCGCCACGGCTCACTCCATCGATGCGCGGTGCGACGAGCAACCTCCGGTTACACCGCGTGATCGTCGTGCATGCCGGAGGCGAGTCCTTCCAGTTCCATCCAAGTGCGGATGCGATCCCTCTTGTATCCTGACGGAACTCCGGACCTTCTGAACTGACATGGCTAGAGCAATTCTTCGCATTCAAATCCCACGGAGGCCACGAGCTCCGTGATCTCCGCAGGGTCTGTCCCCTCCGCTTCCACACGCAGCACCTTGTCCCGGTCGCCGTAGTCGATGGTCCAACGAGCTACACTCTGGTGATGGTCCAGGCGCTTGGCCACCGGGTGCGCGGTCTGTGCCGAGAAAATGTTCGTTCGGAATACGAAGATGTCCATACTATTCCCCATGTTCTGCTGATCACTCGCCGGCGGCAGGCTGTTCCTTGCCGCCATCGTCCCAGGGGTAGCACCGGTGGTGCCACTGGCCCCTGAACTTCTCACGCTCCTCGGGCGTCATCGCTGCCAGCTTCGCCTCGAACTTCTTACGCCAGTTGTCATGCCGCCACCCGCCGAACCTGGCGCCCGGCCCGCGGAACAGGATATGCGAAAGCACAAGAAGTCCCACCGCCTGCCAGAATGTGATCACCGGCCCATGGAACAGTTCGGGTATCAATGCATTCCACAGTCCCATCACCACGAACCCCACCACGAGACCGATCACCGCTCCGATCATAAGTCCTTTGAGTATGCGTACCGCCCACCATGTTTTCATATCATCCCTCGTTTGGTATTACGCCATGTCAATATCGTCGTAGACATCCTGTAACCGCTCGCGCAGATAGAGCACCGCATAGCGCTTGCGGGAGATCAGGGTATTCACCGGTTCGCCCGTCAGCGCGGCGATCTCTTTGAACGGTCGTCCTTCGAGTTCGTGCCACACAAAGACGTCGCGTTGTTTTTGCGGCATCTCCTCCAGGGCCTCCTCCAGCGCGTCGCGGATGAGCGAGCGAACCAGTTCATTCTCCGGCGTCCCGGCCGGGTCGGGCAGCACATCCTCCAGATTCAGCGGGAGGAGTTCATCGTTCGGGTCGCGTGGCATGGAAACATGCCGCTTCTTCCGGTACCAATCGGTGATACGGTTCCGGGCAACAGTGAAGAGCCATGCCGCCATCTTGTCGATCGGTTCGGTCACACTCCAGCTTGCCACAAGCTGCATGAAGACATCCTGGAGGATATCCTCCGCATCCTCATCGGTGCGCACGCGCCGGCGGATGAACTCCAGCAGCCGCGGGCGATGCGCCTCAACCGTGCTGCCGAGCTGTGCTGCCGTACCTGTATGTGGAAGTGCTGTTTCCGCGTTCGCCTCTGCCCGGGAAGTGGCCTTGTTCGCCAGCGTTGGTATTGTGGTAGACGTATATGCCGATAGGATATTGTGCGGATCGGAAGAACTTCAGATATCAAGAACCCGTCCGGGGGTTCATCCCACCCGCAACTTCCGCAAGTGGACATACGCCACGGCAAGCATGAACGACGCGAACGCGAACGACATCACCATCGGGCCAACCTCGACCGCCATGCCGAATGCAGGCTTCCCGAGTTCATTCAACCCGAGCGGGAAGATCACGAAGAACCCGAGGATCATCAGGGCCGGACCCATCAGGATACCCAGGGGAAACTTCCGCAGGGCCATCACCGCGGTGATGAAGAACGCGGGCATGATCAGAATGAAGAAGATCGCCAAGGCACTCAGGACCTGATGAGCCGCAGGAGGAACACATCGTTCTCGCGGAGTTCGAGCTGCTTCGATAGCACGCCGTTCGCTCCGATGGTCACCAACTCGCGCTTCAACGGCGCACCGTCGTTCAGGGCCGTGATGGTCTCCACCTGCGCGCGCGTGAGCTGTGCCGGACGGCCCATGGACAGATAGGTGGAGTAGGCATCGTTCACGCGGTACCCGATCTGCGAGAGTTCGAGCGTATACGATCCCGCGGGGACGCCGGTGAGCTCGATGCGGACCTTCCCCTTCGGCTTTGCCGGAAGATCGCGCAGATAGTACACCTGATCATTCACCGAGTCGCCCGGATGGGTGTTCGTGAAGTCCCAGAGGAGCAGTTGCACGCCGCCATCCGCGCTCCGCGTAACCCAGGACGTGCTGTCCGTGGTGGCGAGTTCGGTCCCGCCGAGTTTGTTCATGAAGGCGAACGCGTGATACGCAGGCTTGGCGATCCCCTGGTAGTTGAGCAGTCCGAAGCCTCCATGGAACGGCGTCGTACGCGGGCCGGGTTCCTCGAAGATATCGGTGAAGGTCCAGTAGGACATCGACTGCATGGCCGTCTGGCTTTCCTGATGCGGTCGAGGATATACGCCGCCTCGTGGTATGAATCGTGGATCGGGTCGGCGGGCGTGTACGATGAACTCCATTCGGTGTAGTGCAGTTCGAGGTCCGGCATGGGCGACGCAGTGATCTCGGTACGCGAGCGGAGGATGTCGCGGCTCACGCTCCACGGGTCCTTGTCCAGGACCGTGCCATTCTGTCCGTACTCATCCACGTACCCCGCCTTCACGCCATAGGAATGCGTGCTCACGAAATCCAGCGGGAGCCTGGTGGTGTGCGCGAAGGTGATCATCTCCGGCACCCATGCAGCGCCTGCGGTCGCGGGTCCACCCACGCGGTAGGCCCTATTCACGCTCTTGATCGCTTCCGCGCTGTGCCGGTACAGGGTGAAGTACTCCTGCTGTGTTCCCGCCCAGAAGATGTCCAGGTTCGGCTCGTTCCAGACTTCGAAGTACCAGCTCTTCACCTCTTCGGCGCCATAGCGGTCGGTCACGTGCTGCGTCAGTGCGCGGACGAGTCCCGCCCATTTCGAATAGTCCTTCGGGGGCGTCACATTCCCGCGCCACCAGAAGATCGTCTTCGTGCCGCTGGCCAGCGCGTTCGGCATGAATCCCAGTTCGACGAACGGTTTCATCCCGATGCTCAGGATGTAGTCGAAGAGGACGTCCATGTACTGGAAGTTGTAGATGGGGTTCCCCTTCGCGTCTTCGAAGTAGATCCCCATATCGTCCGCGAGGAGGCCGTGGAAGCGGATGTAGCGGAAGCCGCATTCTGTGTGCGCCCGCGCGAGCTGCTGTTGCCAGTCGGCACGCAGTCCTTCATTGGCGCGACCTGCGCCGACGCAGGCATTGAACATCGTATTGAGGGGGCCGCGCACGGCATTGTAGTCCACCGCGATCACGCGGTCGGCAGAGGGGGGCTTCTTCTGTGCGTGTACGGAAACGGTCGCAGCGACGAGGCAGCAGAGCGTCACAGCGAGGAGGTGACCGGTGGTCAGGTGCATGTTCGTATTCTCTCTGTCAGAGTATCGATGGTGCTTCGCCTGTGTGATATCGACAGGTTCCGTCATCGGCGGGAGGACTTCTTTGTCTTCACGTTCTTCTTCGTGGTGGTGGTCGCGATTTTCCCACCAGCCTTCGTTGTGGTCTTCTTCAGTGTCTTCTTTGGGGTCTTCTTCAGGGTCTTCTTTGGGGGGGTTTTCTTTGTGGTCTTCTTTGGAGTCTTCTTCGAAGTTGTCTTTGAAGAGTTCTTTGAAGTGCTCTTTGAACTCTTCTTCGTGGTCTTCACTGCGCTCTGCTTTGGGGCTTTCTTCGCGCCTGTTGCCGCCTTTTTCTTCGCGTTTTGGGGGCTGCTCTTCGTCGCCGGTCTGGCTGCGGGCGGCTTCGCACCAGCAGGCTGCGTAGCATCCTTGTTCTTGCTTTTCCTTGTGGGCATCGACACTTCCCGCTCCGTGATGCGGATGAGTTCCGTCAGCCACGCGCGGTCTTCCAGCTTGTCCTCGATGAGGAAGCTCGGCTTCGCGCCGGTATAGGCCGGAGCTTCCACGGGCGTGCCGATGAATGCCCTGCCGGCATCCGTCGGCTTCACGAACAGCTTGTTGTCGCAGATGAGTCCGACCACTTTCTCATTACAATAGAGTGCGTATTCGCCGAACATGTAGCGCGAGGTGATCGCGCCGGCGCCATTGACCTGATCGACGACGAACTGGACGAAGCTGGCATCGGATGCCATCGAAGCGCTCCTTATCCTATGAATGGGGTTCCGGGGGGAAGTACCTCTACATGATATGCGGATGCACGAGAAAGTCAACCGGACAATGCCTCCGGATCATGCCGGTTGCCACGAGGGGGATCTCCGGCGGAATGGGGGGATTCGCCGTCTCATCCGTTCTCCTCTATATGCGCCTGTCACGGCCAGATCGGAGGGCGCGGGGGCGTACTGCCCGGACCCGTGCAGATCATTTCTATTCAAAAGAAAGCGAGGGGAGGACGGAACGATGTCTATAAGAATGTGGATGGTGTTGGTGGCCATTGTATCGCTATCGGCGGTCCCTGCTGGTGCGCAGACCCATCTTTTCACTTTTGAAAGCGGGCTGGACGGATGGACCTGTGACTTTGCAGACTATCCCGTGACCGACTCGCTTTTCTATGAGTTGTCGTGGGGGCATGCGGCGCTTCCCTGGCCCTTGAGCACTGCGGATTCCACCATCAGGATCTCGGGGAACAATCACAGTGACGATCTGTTCATGTTCCTCAAGAAGAGGATCACGGGACTCACCCCGCACCATGCGTATCGGGTCACGATCACGGTGGATGTTGCCTCGCGCTACCCAACCAATGCTGCCGGCGTGGGAGGCGCCCCCGGGGAGGGGGTGGTATTCAAGGCCGGTGCGGTGATGGATGAACCTATGAAGGTCCAGGATGGTGGCAACTACAGGATGAACATCGATAAGGGCGACCAGTCGCAGCGCGGCGCTGACATGGACACCATTGGCCATGCGGGTGTGACCGACACCACGACCGCGTACACGATGATCCGGCGGACCAACGCCGCGCATCCATGCACGGTCACCGCCGATGCCTCCGGCGCGGTCTGGATCTGCATCGGCACCGACTCGGGGTTCGAGGCAACGACGACGTTGTACTTCGATCGCATCACCGTGATCTTCGACGCAGCCACGGATGTGAAGGACCCCCGTGGTCTCCCGGCGGATCATCGACTTGGATACAACTATCCCAACCCATTCAACCCGCTGACCATGATCCCCATCGATCTTGCCGCCGACGAGCATGTGGACCTGCGCGTGTACGATATGATCGGGAGAGAAGTGGCGGTGCTGATCGATGGCATGATGGCGGCGGGAAGAAGAGACGTACCCTTCAATGCGACGGGACTTGCGTCGGGGGTGTACATCTATCGTATGAGCGCAGGGAGAGTACAGCTCGCGCGGACGATGGTGATGGTGCGGTGATCACTCCGCGGCGGTGAGGAAAGCTTCCGCTTCGAACCCGGCCAGCGTCGTGGATCGATCTCAGTGATTCACGTGTGCCTTGAACTCTTCAATGAACGCCTCGAATTCCATCCCATAGACGTCCTGGAACAATGCATCGTGCCGATAGGTGCTCAGGAGTCCGCTCATGTACCGGCCGAACTTCTCCTTCCCATGCTGTTCGATGAGATGATCGACGAGACAGGCGAATTCCGAGTAGGCGAACGTGCTCCGGTACGGCACCGTGAGCTGCAGGCCATCCTCCCGGGAGGTTCCGAACCAGTCCGGCGGCACGAAATTCCCCTTCCGGATAAGTCTGTATGTTTCTTCCCTGGATGGATACCAGGATGTTCCCATCTGTCGGGCGTTGTACACCGCAACGCCCTCCATGAACCAGGAGGGGAAGCAGCAGTAGGCATTCACTGCGTCCATGTGCTGGTACAGAAGGGTGTGCGACAGCTCATGGCTGAGGTAGATCTCCATCGAAATGGTCCCTTCGTGTGCCTCCCGCACTGCCCACGGCGAGACGACAAGCGAGCCATTCGGATACGCACAGAACCTTGCCCGGGTCGTCGACCGGCGGAGGTAGGACGACGAGTCTGCGAAGATCAGGATATGGGGTCGCGCAGTGAAGGTGAGGCCATGTGCCTGTTCAACGCCGACGATGAGGGAGTCGATCTCCGCGAACCTGGCGAACGGAGACCCCTCCTCCACAGAAACAACGGCCCGTGCCAGGTCGTGGCGTGTGAAACCTGGCCTGACGGGAGAGTACGGAAACAGCTTTCCCCACACGAGCTGGTAGGAGATGACCAGCAGCAGAACCAGCAGGACTCCTGCGGGGAGCGTTCTACGGAGCATTCGAGCGTTCATAGGATGTGCTGCCGCCTTTGCGGGTGCGATTGTATTCCATTCTCCCGGGGCGTGAAAGGTGGTTTGGAGGTGAACTTCACTGGATCACCGCCAGCTCAGCTTCCAGGCGGTCCAGGTTCTCTTCATTCTTACCCTGGACGAACGCGATGATCTTTGCACGTTCCTCCGTGGTACGAAAGCGCATCGTCCACGTCAGATCAGTGTTTCCGCCGGGTGCCTCATCGAAGCGAGCAATGATATGAAAGTACGGTGGCGAGACATGTTCCCATGCGATGAAGCCGGGTGGTTCGATCCGGATGAAGGTGCATTCGTTATTGTAGTTGCCACCTTCGGGGCCATGCATCACGAAGCGCCACTTGCCGCCCGGACGCAGATCGTACTCGGAGAACGTGTTCGTGAAGCCTTTGGGACCCCACCACCGTGCGAGGTGCTCCGGCTCGGTCCATGCGCGGAACACGCGTTCACGCGGAGCGTGCAGCACTCGCGTCGTGACGATGTCTTTCCCCTCTCCACCCTCCAATATCTCCATGCTTTCGCCTCAGAAGTTAGGCATCGTTCTGTGGTGTGCTGCGATGTGGCCCGGAGTCTTTGCCGATCGCGCCCTGGTACCGCTGCAGGTCTAGGAACGCCGGGTGATGGGCATATCCATGTGCCGGCAGGGTTGAACAATGTGTTCAGATCCCAAGCCGGGAGCTGCGCTCTGCCAGAAGGCTGCGGTATCGGGACTTGTCCTCCCTGTTCAGAAAACTTGTGTCGATCAAGGCATGAGCCTCCGGCATGAGATCGTGAAGTTCCTGGAGCGTGTTGCCATACACATTCGCCGGAATGTTCAGGGTGTTTGCCAGGGCGGCAAAGTCGTCGCTACGAAGTCTACTCTTCTTTCCGTTGATCGCGAGTGCGGACTCCTCTGTGTCTTCGGGTAAGACAAGCGTTGTTGAGACCACATCGTAGGCAGGAGCAAGACCGACAGTGCCGTCGGCTGCATGCAGGAGAGAGAAATTCTTCAGGTGCATATCTGCGTTGCCGGTAAGGAAGCAGGCGAGACTGAGACGGAGAAGCTCCACCAGATCGAAGCCCGGATTGTCGGAGTACCGCTGTATTCTCTTTCCGACCTGTTCAAGCGATCCCTTGTACTTGTCTTCGGTGAGCCGTTCCGTGAGTTGACACATGTCTTCCATGTGCAGCTTCAGACCGCCATGACGGTCAACGCGCCGGGTCAGATAGGCAAGTTCCCCCGTAGCGATACGGATAAGCGTGTGGGGGACCGTCCGCAGTTTGAACGCGCCCGCGATGTGCATGCTCAGGTCTTCGATCTCCGGCAACGAGGAATAGTCCGTAGTCGGAGGCTTCAAAACGTACCGCCCCCACATGCCAACGATCGTAAGTCGTTTTCTCTTGTGCGCCCCGGCAGCTGCCGTCAGATCCACCGAGAGTTTCGCCTGGACCCCTGTGATGCTCACACTGCTCCTGATAACCTCTTGTGCAAGCTCGTGCATCTGCTGCAGTTCATACGGGAACTCCGGCGGATCAGGCGTCCCAAAAAATCTCCGGCTGCATGCAGGATGGAAGTCCCCTTCCGGTATCGGCTCATAACACGCCAAACACCTCCGATCGGTCATGGATGCGGTCATGCTTCCTCATTGCGCTGAACGCTCACCGCGCCGATGCAATCCTTGCAGCAGGCAAGGAGGAGTCCCATCCTGTCCCGGGAATCGAGTTTCCAGTTCTTCTGTGCGACATCGAGGAGCCATCCTTCCGGGATCAGACCATCGAAGAATGGAAGCATCGTACGGCTGAGATATTCTTCTTCACGCAACGGAAGTGTCAGGCTTACTGGTTTCGAATCCGGGGCCTTCACATAGCCTGGATCATACACGAAGTGATACCCACGCTCGTCTTCGACGATCTGTCCGGCACGCGCTTCTCTGAAATAGACGATCCCGGTCCTACTCATCGCTCGGTTCCTGCATTGACCGTACTGGACCCAACTCGTGACCGAAGAGGGCGAGCACCTGATTAACCTTGTCCACGCGCAGGGTCTTCTTCCCTTGCTCCAGGTCGCGCACGAAACGGAGTCCAACGCCTGCGCGGAGCGCAAGGTCCTCCTGTGTCATACCTAACGTCTTGCGACGCGATTTTACGAATGTGATAAGCGGGTTATCCATGTGAAAGCAATATATACCCTTAAGGGTATAAAAGTCAAGTTTGTATAGAAGACAATACCCTAAAGGGTATAATATAGAATACGGAAGTAATTATTATACCCTATAAGGTATATTCTTAAGCACAATACACGACAAGAAAAATCATCAGCGTATGAAGGACTCCTGCGCCGAATAGTCCGCCGGTTAATCAAAAGACCAGTTGGTGCTCCATCCTTGTCTCTTCCAGTTCAAGGAGCAGTAGCATTCCGTTCCCTCCCATACCGAACCGTCCCCTCTTCACTCCCGGGACCTTCCAACATAAACCCATTCTTCTCCAACACCCTGATCGAACCCACATTGGACGGATACGTATGAGCGATGACGCGAGTAGTGCGGACATCGGTAAAGGCATGTTGCACGAGCGCGGCCACCATCTCGGTGGCGATCCCCCTCTTGCCGAACGCGGGAACAACCGAGTAGCCGATCTCCACCTTGTTCTCTTCATCAGGCGGACCCGTATACCCTCCCGCGGCAACAAGATGCGGCATCGCACCGGGCGCAGGTTCACCCTTCAACAACGCGTACCATGCGAACCATCCGGCGGCCTCGGGCTGCGCCTTCAACCGGTCGAGGAGCCAGCGGATGGCGTTCTCATCGTACTCCCCCGGCGGCCATCCGTCGGGAACCTGCGCACCAAGAGCTACACCGAGTTGTTGCGGAGACACCAACTCCATCTCCAGAAGTGCTGTCGTCGACGCGATCAGCTCCAACCGTGGCGACGTGATACGCATGAGGCCGGAGGCTGGATCGGGCCTTGCATCGGACGCAGGGCTGGATGATTGACCGGACATTGCGCCGGGCGCCGTGCTTGATGCCGGCCTGGACGTTGAGTCAGACGTTGGGCCAGATGTTGCATCGAATGTCATCCCGTCATTCATGACTGCGGACCTGTGACAGCGAAGGCATCGTGGAACCGTACAGTCCCCTGTGGCACCGGGCCTTCGAATGCAAGTGCGAAGAAAACCTCCGGCGGAACGCCTTCGTGCGAGAGATCCGGCGTATTCTCGAACCCGAACTGGCGATAGTACTCCGGATGTCCGACGAGACAGCACCCTTTCGCACCGATCTTCCGGAGCCGTGCGAGCCCATCATTGATCAGCGCCTTGCCGATCCCCTGTCGCTGGAGTTCCGGCAGCACGGACACAGGTCCGAGCCCGTACCAACCGGCCGTGCCATCGGAAGTAGTGATGGGCGAGAAGGCGATATGTCCGACCACGCGGCCATCCTGCTCGGCAACGAGGGAGATGGTGAGCGCACCGGCGGCGCGCAGCGCGTCAACGATGAAGTGCTCCGTCTGTTGACTGACCTCCATTGTTTTAAATGCGGCGATGGTCACGTCGGTGATGGCGGCATGGTCGGTGGTGGACTCGGGTCGGATAGTTGTCGTTGTGTTCATGATCTCTGGTTTGAATTGAAGAACTGTGGGGGGAAGCGACTGCAACAGATACCTGTCGCGAACGACATCATGCTATGATCCAGATACGCCTGGATGCACGACGCGTTGAACATCTCCGCAGTACACCCTTGCGTTATACATATTGAATGTATCAGTTGCATTTTGTATATGCCACAAGGATCCATTGCCGCCGTTCCGCTACGCACCGCCGGTCGCGGCACATGCCCGGATGCTCCTGGGTGCCGGCCGCATCCGCGTTTCGCCGGTTACACACCCCGATCCCGTCCGGGCCCATTTCCTGCCCTGCGGATGCGCACCCGTTGCATCCCCCGTACAGAGTTCAGAAGGTGAATGTCCGGACTTCTGAGCACCTCGTCGATCGTCAGGACCCTCTCCCGCAGAAGCCCCTGCTCGAGCATCATTGCACGCTGTGTTCCCTGCAAGAGTCCGCTTCGCACAGGCGGCGTATACAGTATGCCACCGATCTCCACGGCGATGTTCGCGACCGTTGTCTCGGTCACCTCTCCGGCTTCGTTGAACAGGAGAACGTCGTCGTTGCCCGGACAGGCTTTGACCGCCGCCTCATACACTACGCGCCGCGTGGTCTTATGATAGAGAAAGACGTCGTTCCTGTCGATCGGGCCCGCCGCCAGCACGATGTCCCGGAACCGCAACGCCGCCGCATCCACCGGCACCGCTTCGCAACGGGCATGCCCCAGGCGTGAGACCAGCAGGCGGACCCTGTGAGACCTGGCTGCGAGTCCTGCAGCGAACACTGCCAGCTCATCCCGCACTTTTCGGGGATCGAACGCGAAGTTGAAGAACGCCGCCGAGTGGGAAAGGCGGGTCAGGTGATACTCCAGAAGCGCATAGCCGGTACCGGGTGACCACAGCATGGTCTCCAGAAGATCGAAGTCCCGCGGGAGGGACGCAAGCGCTTTTGTCTTTGTCAGACTCTCTTCGTACTCGCCCGCCGCCGTGGAGTCCCACACCACTCCGCCTCCCACACCGTACTCCACGTGACCGGTGGGCCGGTGCATCAGCACCGTACGAATGGCGACATTCAATTGCGCCTGCCTGTCGGGAGCGATGAATCCGATCGTGCCTGTGTAGATGCGCCTCGGATCGGATTCAAGATCCGTGATGATCTCCATCGTGCGACGCTTTGGCGCGCCCGTGATGGAGGCAGGAGGGAACGTTGCCTGCAGTATCCGGTCCAGCGGCTCGTCCGTCCGCGCAACCACGGTCGACGTCAACTGCCATACCGTCGGATACTGTTCGGGAGTGAACAGGTGAGGGACCTGTACGGTGCCATACTGCGCCACCCGTCCGAGGTCGTTGCGGACCATGTCAACGATCATCACATTCTCCGCGCGCTGCTTCTCCGAACTGATGAGCTCATCCTTCTTCGCCTGGTCGTCCTCGTACCACAGCCCGCGGGCCGATGTCCCCTTCATCGGGCGCGACTCGATCCGCGTGCCGTCGATCCGGAGAAAGAGTTCGGGCGATGCGCTGCAGATGGCCCACTCACCGGTATCCACGAACGCTGCGTACGGCGCCTGTCCGTCGCCGGCGATCCGGAGGAACAACTCCCAGGGGTCAGGTTCCGCCGCCGCGCGGAGACGGTACGTGAAATTGACCTGGTAGGTGTCGCCATTCCGGATATGCTCGCGGATGGCGTGGATGCATCGTTCGTATTCCTCGCGGGAGACAGACGGATGCCATGCTATCGAGGGGCCGGACTTCGCAGGTACAATGGGAAGCGAGAGCTCGTTCACTTTATCGAAGAGTCCGAACCAGAGGAGCGGGAACGCGCCATCTTCGCGCACAGGCAACGACGGATCGAACGCGGGGGATGCCTCATAGGAGATGAAACCGGCGGCATACGACCCCTCACGCCGCACGGTCTCCTCGATGTCGCGGATGAGAGGGAGCACCTCCGCGATACGATGGGTCACAAGGATGCGGCGCGGCGATGCGAACTCCAGCCACGTGCCGCTGGCTTCGTCGCGTACAACGACCCGCGCCGGATATGGATCCCTCTGCGCTTCCGTCAACGCACTACTTTCAATGAGACTTTCATTGTATTCGCGGCATACCGGACCACCTCATCCGGCGACCACCAACATAATAAACGAATCCGAACTCCACAATCAAATGGGAGAGTGAACAACACACTGAGATCGCCTCTTCGAGTGATCGCAATGCGCACCACCGGCCTTGTCCGCCATGCGTACCTGGTTCGGGTGCCACAGCCTTGCCCTTAGGGAGGCCGACCCAAGATCCACCCTGCCGAAAGTGCAACATGTCGGGTGAATTCCGCGTCGAATACTATACGAAGACGCCCGCACTCAGACCATCCCGCGGCCTATCGAGGGCGCCGAAGCAGGTCTCGCAACTCAGGCCAATGCAACTCACGATCTGTCTATTGTAGAAGGAGAAGGTGCATGTACTCGGATCATCGCCTCGACCGGAGGAGGTTTCTTGAACTGACGGGCGGCTTCGCCCTACAATCGCTTGTCATGCCGGCTGCCTGGGCCGTATCAACGGCGGATCCGCCGATCGACAACTACTTTGAGGACCTCCTTCGGGAGCAGCATGTTCCGGGCATTGCCGTGGCGATCATCGGACAGCATGGGACCGCGTGGTCCCGGGGATATGGATATGCCGACCTGGCGCTACGGACGGAAATGAGCCCGGAGAAGACCATCATCAACATCGGATCTGTGTCCAAGACCATCACTGCCACGGCGGTGCTTCAGTTATGTGAGCAGGGGAAGCTGTCCCTTACGGAAGACGTCAACACGTGGTTGCCCTTTCCGTTACGCAACCCCCTTCATCCGGAAACGCCGATCACGATATGGCAACTTCTTGTCCATCGCTCATCGATCAAAGATGGTATGGCGTATGGACGCTCCTATGGATGCGGGCCGACGCGTCACGACCTCGGCGAATGGCTGAGGTCCTATCTCTGTCCTGGCGGGGAACGATACAATCCGGATGACAATTTCCACACCTGGGCCCCGGGACAGAGTCGCATTCCACCGAGGCCACGCAGCTACTCGAACATCGGTTTCGGTGTCCTGGGTTACCTGGTGGAACATGTATCAGGGCGGCCGTTTCCTGACTACTGTACCGAGCGTATCTTTGCTTCACTCGGCATGCGCGACACCCATTGGCGTTTGACGAACGTTCCTGCTGCGCGCCATGCTGTGCCGTATTCTTTTGTCGATAGCAGTTTCACCAAACTGCCGGAAGGCTGGTCCGCGTCGGATATGCTGCCCGCAGCCGGCGTTTCCACGGCCTGGCCACCGCCCACGGGTTCACAATTCGCTCACTGCGCGTATGAGTTCGCCACGTATCCTGATGGCGGCTTGCGCACGACGGCGATCGATCTGGCGAGATTCCTGACGGCCTACGTGAACGGTGGACACATCGGAAGGGAACGCATTTTGCGCGAGGAGACGGTGAAGTCGATCCTGACGGAACAGGGGCTAGACGGGTCTCCGGGTCAGGGGTTGGCGTGGAATGCGCGTTCGATCGGAGCAGGACGGGTACTGTGGGGGCATGGCGGCTCGGATCCCGGAGTCCATGCTGCCATGTACTTCGACCCGTCAACGCGTATCGGCATTGTGATCCTCGCCAACACCTCGCAGGGTGTGATCAAAGGGGCATTGGATCAGACATACACGTATTGCGCGGAATATCGCTGGCCATCGGAGGCATGGAAATGAAGAGGGGACACCCTTCCATTCGCGAACACAAAGGCTTGTTCATCTCTTTGGAGTAGCTCGGGATCATGTACTGGAGGGACGGCGATTCGGGGCGACGGGATCACGGGAGGATCCGCATCGTCATTGGAACCCTCTGCATTCTTTCTGAAACGTATCTGAGATGAACCTATCTTCTTCCTGTACCAGCATACCGCCCCCAAAACGCCGATTTCCGCGCATGGGCGATTTCCAGTTCTTTCACGTACTTCGGGTGCGGCTCAAAGCCTTGCCAGGTTTGAACGGATGCTGCGAGCTTGTCGAGTTTCCGAAGATATCGAACGCCATAGACGTAATACTTCGAAATGCCTCTGGTGAGGATGGCATCCAGGAGTGCCCGGTACAGCAGGTTCGTCACAAGAAACATCTCCGCTGTTTCCATGGCGTCGGCGAGTCTCAGAAGGCTTGTGTCCTCCCCCCCCCCCCCCCCCCCCCCCCCCCCCCCGGGGCCCCCCCCCCCCCGGCGGCCCCCCCCCCGGGGGGGGGGAGTGTCCCCCCCCCCCCCGAGAAGGCCCCCCCCCCGCCCCCCCCCCCCGGCCGCGCCCCCCCCCCCCGTGCCCCGGGCCCGCTTATGAATATCAAGGGCAACGCCGATGCGTATCCACGAAGGATCTCTTCCGGAATCGCCCCAGCGCCGGACCCCCCGAGACCCGGGCCCCGGCCCCCTTGGCGCCCGCCCCCCGCCCCCCCCCGCCCGCAGGCAGCGATCGTGAACACATTGCCCACGCTCCCGTCGGAATCATCGCAGGCATTCATGATCGCTGCATCCGCTTCGAAGAACAGGCACGTTTCTTCAACACCCTCCGGGCCAGGAAGCCGTGCATCAAAGAGGCAGACCAGGAGTTCCGCAATTTCATCTGCGTACGGTCCTGATTCGGCGTACCGCACGAAACGCTTTCGACGTTTCGCACCGGCAAGTCCCCTCTTGAAACGCGAAAGCGCATGGGCAGGAGATGCAGCAGGCGGCAGGTCATCATGGTAGCCGGCAAATCCGAGAAGCGATCTTCTCAGGGCCTCTTCCGGCCCAGTCGGAGGGTTGGGGTGCATGGTCAAGTTTCGATGTCGCATGACAGATCGGTATGCTCAGTATCCACAGTGCCTGGGTGATCGATAGTGACTACTTCCGCTGACGATCCCACTGCGCCCATGCAAAATGGAGAGCGACCGCGTGACGCACGGTCAGGATATCAAGGCGGTCTGGATCATATTCTTTGCCGGCCCACGTCTTCATGTCCTCGTGCTCCGGATGCCGCGGGTTCCGCAGTGCGTCGCGAAGCTCTTCGAAGCCACCTGTTCCACCGCAGTCTTCCGGCGGGCCCCGGCGCTCTCCCGACACAACGTATGGAAGGATCGCACCTTCCTTTGCCGGCCCGATGGATTCAACCGTGACATGGTGATGCCAGTCATCCCCGAAGTCATACTCGTACGTGAATGTCGAGCCCGCCGTAAGGTGCAGCGATGAAAGCCGTGTCCGTTTGGCATCCACGCCATCAGCCTCCTCGCCGGGAGCCTCATACCGCTTTCCACCGATCGTGAACATATAGAGGTGGTAGTCGTACCATTCGAACATCAGTTGGATGACACGATGGAGATCATCGAGGGTCATGGACGCATCGACGATCACCCGCCTCCAGATCAGGGGATCGATCTCTGCGAGGGTGATCATCAGATGGATCTCCTGTCTCGTCTTCGGGAGTCTGGTATCAGACAAACCGTCTGTCACTTTCGTGGCCATCGTGTCATTCTCCGGAGAGATCATCACTTCAGCGGGGTGAGCCGCGCCGCGAAGCCGCCCCGGCGCAGCAGGCGCACATCCACGAGGCTGGATCGCTCGACCGTCAATGTACGAACATCGAACACCGAATCATATGCACCATCTGCGATGAGGGTCAGCGTGTAGCACGTGTTTGCCGGGAGGAACGGGAATGTCAGCGTCTTCGATTTCTCCACCTGTTCCGCATTGAGTCCGCCGATGTACCAATCGTCACCATGGCGCCGGGCCATGATGAGGTCGCGGCCGGGGAAGGCGTCGAGCAGTTGTGTATCGTCCCATGCGCAGGGGAGCGTCTTCAGGAAGTCGCGCACCGTATCGGGGAGGGCCAGGTAGCCCGCCGGGCGGTCCGCCATATGCTGGATCCCGGATTCGAAGACCACACCGAGCGCGAGCTCATGGCCGAACGACGTCGTGTGCGGGTATTGGGAATTCGTGAACGTCACCGGCGTATAGTCCATCGGACCGATCACGTTGCGTGTGAACGGCAGGATCGCGTTGTGTTGCGGAGCGGCCGTCGTGAGGTCCGGGCCGTTGTTGTACCATTCCGCGCCGCGCACCCCTTCGTACGTCATCAGGTGCGGATACGTGCGCGTCCATCCGCGCGGCACCAGGCAGCCGTGGAAATACACCATGATCTCGAATTGCGCCGCATCCTCGAGGATATCCAGGTAGTAGCGGATCATCTCCTGCTTTTCGCTCATGATGAAATCCACCTTCACGCCTGCCACGCCCAGCTTCCGGAGCCAGGCGAACTCCTTTATGCGGTTCTCGTGCGTGCGCATGCGATCGATGGGCGTCATCGTTGCCCACGGTTCCACGCCGCCGTTGTACCACATCAGAGGGGTGATGCCGCGGTCACGGGCGTACTTCACCGCGTCTTCCAGATCACCGCCGTTCGTCATCGCATCCCATTCCCAGTCGAAGAGCGTATAGGGCCAGCCCATCGTCACGGCGAGATCGGTGAACTCGCACACTGTTTTGAAGTCGCGCGTGCCGTGGTTATGCGACCAGTAGTTCCAGGACGCAAGGCCCGGACGGATCCAGTCCGTCTTCCTTAGTATAGACGGCCTCGATACGTCATCGATGAGCGTCGAGGCGGTCACATCCGCGAGTGAGCCCATGATCACCGTACGCCAGGGCGAGTGCCATGGGAGTGTGATCGTTGGGGTGGAAGGGCCCGGGCCATCCTGCTGATCGGGGAACGTCACCTTGTAGCGCGACCGTTCGTTCCTGTTGCTCAGCTTTGTGCCGCAGTAGTTACGATCCAGATCCGCTTCGTGGATGAGGAACCAGACGGACGTGTCGGCGGTGCAGAAGAGTGCCGGCAGCCCCCAGTCCTGCTGGAGCGAATCGCTTGTCAGCGCGGAGTAGAGATTCTCGTTCCCGGGCGTCCAGCGTTCAAGCCAGCGGAGGGCGTTGTGGGGGATCTCGTAGGACGTGAGTTCATCGAGGACGGTCTGCGAACCCTTGCCCCGCAGGAACTCATACCGGAATGTGATACCATCGTTGTAGACGCGGATGCGGACGTCCATGCGCGACCTCTTCACATTCTCGAACGTCGCCACGATCTCCGTCGCGGAGTTCGTGCAGTGCGAGCGCTTCCCGTGGAGGGCGGTGTAGTCTTCGGTGATCGTTGTCGGCGCACTCGTGGAAACGAGGCGAAGGTCTTTGGAGAAGTCCAGATCGCTGCGTGAGAGGCCGAGCGCAATGCGGGGGATGATGACGGTTGATCTGTCAGATCGTTTGGCGCTCACCGTCATGAACCAGGACCCGGCGTCAGCATCGTGTCCGTTCTGCAGGGATATCCCGATGTGATGATCGGGGGAATCGATCGTCGTGGTCTGCGCAAACAGCGGCGCAATTGTCAATGCTGTAAGAAGGAGGAGCGCGGTCGTCTTCATGTCCCTCGGGGGCAGTGGTGTCTGGAATCGATTGTCGTTACTGTTTCGGGCCGCGTGTCTCATCCAGATAGACGAGGTAGTCCGTTGTTGGCGGCACCTCGCCGAGTTGGCGGAGCAACGTGGCGATCTGTCCGCGGTGGTATGCGGAATGGAACGTGAGGTGGTGGACCATATCCTCGAGGCTGTATTCCCAGATCTCCTGTTTCAGATTGGTGTACCGGACGTGTATGCCGCGCATATACGGATCGCCGTTAACGAAGATCTTTGCCTGGACGGCTTCGATCTCTTCCATGTATTTCGCAATGGACTCGGCGGTCGGGAAATCCCGTGGATCGGCGCGTTCCTGGGGTGATGTCCCCTTCCAGCGTTTCGTCCATATCCATTCCGCCCAGACCAGATGCACGAGTGTATCGCGCACCGAGCCGAAGCTCCCACCCATCGGTTTTGTGAACTGGACGGTGTCGAGTTTCGTGACCGCCTCGAGGATCTTGTGATTGGCCCAGCGGTCGTAGGCAAGCAGTTCGGTCAAGGCGATCATATGTTTCCTCCGTCCATGGTGGATGTCCGAATGCCTTCGGGGAGGGAAGCGGTGGCGGCATTCTTCTTTGGTCCCGGCCGATGCCGGAATCACATAAACGTAGCGAATTCGGGGGACTGAGAACAG
Source organism: Ignavibacteriota bacterium (assembly GCA_016707525.1). Lineage (NCBI taxonomy): Bacteria > Pseudomonadati > Ignavibacteriota > Ignavibacteriota bacterium. The sequence goes on along the minus strand of JADJHP010000011.1, from coordinate 198,964 downwards.
TACTTAACTCACGTGAATAGCGGAACGTGCTATTCAGAGTTCGTGGCTAAATTTTAATAGCGGCGCCATCGAGCCAGCCAACCTGGTGGCGGGAACGATCGCCGATCAGGTTGCCACCACCGGTGCGTCAGCCGGTGGAAATCCCTTGAACCTCTCCAGAACGATGACAATAGCATACGCTGAAAACACAATTGAGAGTGTCAGGAGGGTCCACGTAGCGGGGCCACCGATTGAGAGAGCGATATGATACAGATCGCCCCGGAAGCCTGAGGCATATCCAATGGTTTCGCATACAAGGTCAAAGGCGGGTCTCAGACACAGCACCATGAACAGGAACCCGATAAGAAACGCGTTTCGGGAGAGTTTCCGTTGAAGGATGTACATGCCAACAGCAATACTCACGAGATCGAGAACGTAGGGCGAGGCGGTCATGATCAACCGGGTCCATTCGCTCGTGAAGCCCTCTGCTCTGATCCATGCCACGGCAGTTTCTCCGAGCCAGAAGCTGGGAATGAGTTTGACATCGAGGATCCGGGCACCAACGAGGTACGCGGCGAGCAGGTGACTCAGCTCATGTATAGGCGCGTAGACGAAATACCACAAGACCGGAATCGTCGACACGCACGCCAACATCGTTTGTTGTTTCCACCTTCCCCTCAGGTAGAGCACGAGGAGAGGAGCAACGACGGTGACGAGTATTTCGAATGTGGTCAGCAGATGGTTCATGAGAGAGTTCTCTCCACATTTGCAGTAGCGGTTCGTACCGTACCCTGACCTGAGACCAGGTGCATCGCGAGATCCAGAGCATCCACAGGCCAGAAGCATGCTGGCCGCGGGTGGTGTACGCCGGGTTGGCCTGCTTCCGGGCGGCAATGGAGGAGGCGTTCCACCCATCGTTGGGGGACGGCATCGAGGCCGTACACCGCGCCCAGGAGTGCGCCGCAGATCGCGGCATTCGTATCGGTATCACCGCCGCGCATCACCGTATCCACCACACCCTCTTCGAGATTGGGAGCGTGGAGCAGTTGCCAGAGGGCGTTGTGGAAAGCGATCAGCACCCAGCCCTGTTGGCGGGTGTATTCTGGGTGTGGATCTCCGGCAGCCGCCTTGATCACGTCGCGGAGGGATCGATCCACATCGAGGTCCGAGGCCCATCCTGCGATGCACTCGTAAAGCGTGCCCGGTTCGGGGCCGGTCTTGATCGCGTGCGCGACCGCCATACTATAGAGTGCATTGACCTGCAGGCACACCGGGTGCTGGTGTGTCAGCGCTGCATCCTGACGCGCCCATTCTGCAACTGATTCGAGGGGGTGGTTGGCGCCGAAGATCCCGAGGGGGCTGATCCGCATCAATGCCCCATTCGCCTGGCTCTCGGGATTCAGGTGACCGTGGAGGGCGGACCGTATCGTAGAGCCGCAGTCGAATGGGCCAGAGTTCAGCCAAAACTTGTATGCCTCGAGAGCCGCGTGGGGATCGTACGTTCCGCGCTCGACCAGCATGCGGGCAAGAAGGAGTGCCATCTCGGAATCGTCCGTCGGCTGGCCGGCGATCGTGTTCCACGTACCGCCGTCGGCGAGATCGCGCACGCCGTTCGGATATGCGCGGCGGATATCCGCGGCTGAACGGAACTCGACAAGGCTGCCGAGCGCGTCGCCGGCGAGTTGGCCGAGGAGGCAGCCCTGAGCGCGGGAGATCACTGCACCCCTCCAGAATCAACTATTGGAATGGGCTTCATACTTCAGTGGTTCATCTGCAAGAATTTCTCAACGTGAACTCTTAAGTATTGCTTAATGATTGGTCTGCGTGAGAGATCCGTCAGACTTTCTTGCTTCCGATGATCTTTGCCAGAATGTGCCGATGACATTGCGTCTGGTCTTCAGCGCAATGACAAAGGAGGGTCACGGAGCCCTTTATCGAAAGGGATTTCAGCAAACGAAGGGTGAACTTTTGTCCATGATTCTTGATGGTTGCATTCCGTCCATCGAAGGAGCCTCCTTCGAAGATCTCCGCGCGATATCTCTTTGCGAACGAAGACCAGGCCATCCGTCCGGTCTGCATCTGTTTTAGAAGCCGCTCGCTCGGAGCAAGATTTGGCATCCAAACGTCGTATCGAGAAGTCGGCATATACCTCCCACGATACCTGGTCACGAGAAGCCGAAGGCCATCTCGCTTTTTGTCAATCGGAGAGAATACGCTCTTTGTTCGAATCATGCTGTTACCTCCTTCCGAACTTCTGCAATTGCTGGATTACTGCCAAGCTCACAAATGAGACTATTCGCACGGCCTCTGCCCCCTACCCGCCACCATAGAGTGTTCCCAATTGGTGATCGCGGTGATATTCAAAGAGTGTCAACTCGATCAGCCTCGTCGGCATCTTGCGTTGGCGTGCATGGTGGCGTAAGATCTGGAGGAATTGATCCCAATGCTGAAAAGAGAACTTCTGCCCTTTGGGATTCGATGGTACCGACCCCAATGTGTGCAGCAATTGCCAGACCCTGATGTCGATCACTCCGTACCTCAATGGATCGGTCAGGGTCATGATCGCTGACGCTGTCGGAATACTGACCCCCTCCAGACTGGTCAGGAGTTCGATCTTTCGCATCTCACTCCTTGTTGCGAAGACCTTTTGCGTGGTCTGTTCGACAACTGTTCCAGAATTCCTCTCGCATCGCCTGGATACCACGAGGGCTCTTCCAATAGCAGATGTCCAGAAACTCGCCCCGTGAAAGCTCCTTGTCAACCCGGACATGTTTCAATCGTTTGATGATCTTTGCGGTCGGAATATCCTCCTCTGCCATAGGCTCATTGGCCAGGAGGTCGGAGAGTGACGCATACGGGATCTTGTCAATTGCCATTGTGAACCTTCGCTACGTACGTGCCGGATGACGGTGATCGACTCACGGCTCGCGGCTCACCTGCGCCGCGAAACGGCTGTGTAATCGCAAACAACCAGAACCTATTACAGGGTCAGTCACAACCTCGGTGCCCCCGACGCCGCGCCAGGGCGTAGATCCCGCCTGCATTTTGGCGGGTTGCAGCCGCTGATTAGGGCGCGGAGGCACCCGACGATCCCTTGTCCTGTCGTAGGAACCAGTCGTAGATGTCCTGACCCGGATAGACCTGCCAGTGGATCTCGTGGCCGACATCAGGTTCCGCCGAAAATCGCAGGTTCCTGTTCCTTCTCTCCAGTCTCTTCACGATTCGCTCCGTCTCCTCGAACGGGACGACGGTGTCCAGCCTCCCGTGGAAGGCCCACACCGGCATGTCAAGCAGTTTGTCAATGTTCTCATCGATGTAACTGAGGGTACTCGTGAAGCCGCTTATCGAGACAACGGCTGCAAATTTCTCTGGATACCGGGCAGCAATGTACCAGGTACCCGAACCTCCCAGGCTCGGCCCGGTCAGATAGACCCTGTCTGCATCGATCCTGAAACTGGTATTTGCTTCCTTGTAGAAGTTCTCAAACCAGTCATCGGTCGACCATCTGAGGTGTTCGGGACACTGAGGGGCGAGCATGATGAACGTGAACTTCCGTCCCCTGTATACCTGATCAGGAATCCCGGATGAGTACAAAGCTTGTTCAGATCGGCACCCCGGTCTGATCCTCCGTGCAGGTAAATGACAAGCGGCCACTTCTTAAGGGTGTCCGCCCCGTAATCGTCCGGGAGGTACGACAGGTATCGATAGCTGACGGACCTGGGATGCTTGTTCATGCCGTGTCGGAACGTCGAAACGAACTGTACGTCCCCAGTGCGCGACCAATACGTGACCTGGCCGTGCAATTGTCCCTTGAGCCAGTGTTCCTCCGCTTCCTTCTGCCCACTCTCATACCAGGACGTGCTCGCGCCGTTTCGTCTCCCCCTCGCGAATCGGCCCTCAAATCTCTTGTGGCCGTTTCGGTACCACTCCGTGTACGGCCCTTCCTTGGTATTCGTGTGGTAGTTGCACTGATACTCCTCCTTCACCCGTTTGTCGAAGGAGCTATAAAGGCATTCATCTGGATCTGTCCACTTTCGAAGTAGTCCCGGACGTGGAACAGATGCGTCCGATCGTCGAAACGGACAACGCGTGTGTATACAATGGTATCACGAATTGAGACGGCGTGGCGCAATGTCAACGAGTCGGGTACCTGAGCGTGCATCAGCTCCAGGCAGAACAACATCGAGAGAAGAGTGACCGTGCGCACTTTATGTCTGGCAAGCTGAACCTCACGAGGTGGGCTCTGCTGAATGAGGTGACGTGTGTATCGCCATCGTCCACGCGATGGAGCCTGGTCCGGCCCGAAGCCCTCGCCGTTGGTGACCGTCGTGTTTTACGGAGATTTCGGACTTCGATCTCTACGTGCATCTGTGCATCAAGCGCCCTAACATCATAACAGGTTGAAGAAACCGCATCGCTAGTTAGGGGTTGGACCCAGGCCGAATCGAATGAGTGTGAGAGTCTGAGATTGCCTGGAAAGAGATGCCATCTCTTTCCTATGACATCCCGCCGTAGATCCCGGCATTCCGCTCCGGGTAGCTCTCATAGATGTGCTCGAATACCGCTGAACACTTCTGACGATAGATCTCCGGCGCGTAGGCCCGCGGGAGGCCTGAGTCAGGTATCTTCGATGGCGAGCTTCAACGCGAGGACGCGCCGCGGCCTTCAGCCGCCGAGTGGAACCAGCAGTTCCTTGAGTCGCGCGAGCAGTTGCCGGGCAACCTTCTTCACCTCATTCCGCTTTTTGGTCGTCAGCTCGGGAGTGGGACGGGTAAGGATGTCGAAGATAACCAATTCTTCTTCGGTCAGGTTCTCACGCACATGCCGCTCCTGCTCCTCATTCAGACTGTTCGAGAGCTTCAGCAATTCATCGAACAGTTCCTGGATATTCCGGCTGCCGGCATTGTAGCTCTCGATCAGTTCCTCAAAGATCTCCGAGAAGTCGGTACGAGTGCGGTTTTGCTGTAAGAGCACTTCCAGTCTGGCGCGGATCGCTGCCTTCAGTGCTTCCAGGTCCGTGTTCCTGTGCTTCGAATCTTTGAACCGCTTCGCAAGAGCCTCGAAGTTGATCTTCGAGAGATCCATTGCCGGTGTTCCGCCATCACGGATGGTGAGTCCGGTGATGGAATCATCCAGTAGCGTGGAGATCTGCCTCAGGATCACGGCAATATCAGGCGGGTCAGGACTGAGTTTTGCCCGAATGGCCGCAGCCAGCGTCACGATCCCGGCCACACGCGGAGCGAGAACTCCAGTGCGGACAGATCGGGCTTAACGGCATGATAAAGCGTGCTCACCAAACGCTCGTGACTGAAGAAATCACGCCGCACATCTTCGGGAGCAATCAGCACATCGATGGCGCGTTCCACCGCCTCCAGCCGTTCCATGCCACCCGGGGGCAGCGCCTCAAGAGCGGTAAGATCCACCTTCTGCCGTGCGCAGAACGATGTGGTCTCCTTGATTGCTTCCCGCAGGGCCACGACCAATTGCTTTTTGTCCTGTATCGGACTCGCACCCCCCTTGCCCGCGCCATAGATCGCCAGCGCCTTCTCCAGCGAGGCGAAGACATTCGCGTAGTCCACGATCATGCCGCTGTGTTTGCCGGGGAAGACCCGGTTCGCGCGGGCGATCGTCTGCATCAGCGTGTGGTTGCGCATCGGCTTGTCGAGGTAGATCGCCGCGCAACCCGGCGCATCGAACCCCGTGAGCCACATTGCGCAGACAAACACCAGGCGCAGCGGGTCTTCGGTGTCCTTGAACTTCTCGTCGAGTCCCGGTTGCGACTCGTTCATCCGCCGGCGATGCGGTTCGATATCGAGGCCAAGCGCCTTCATCTGGGCGATCTCGTTCTGTCCGGGCGAGACGACGACCGCCATATCCGTTGTTGTGAGCACCTTCAGCCGCGCTTTCAGTTCTGCAATGCGCGCATCGCGGCGCGTTTGTTCCACGGTCAGATCTTTGCTGCGTGGGAGATATGCGAGCTCGCCAAGTTCCTTCTGAACCCGATCCGTTTCCGCGGCCCAGTACGCCTGTACCTTGTTGTACATCTTCAGCGCCGTAGCCTTGTCGATGGAGATCACCATCGCCTTGCCAACCGTCCCGCCGAGTGGACTGCGACCGAGGTAGTTCTGCACGATATCCTGAGCCACCGTCTCCAGCCGGTCGTCGCGCGTGATCAGGTGATATTGCCGCCCCAGCACCCGTTCCAGGGCGGTCTCCTGGTCCTCATCGAGGGCTGCATCTTCGATCAGTCGGTAGATATCCTCGTTGAGGTCGGGGTTGATCAGGTGCAGCTCCGGCGTACGGTTCTCGTAGAAGAGCGGCACCGTAGCGCCGTCCTCCACCGACTGTTGGAAGTCGTAGATCGACACGTAATCGCCGAACACCTCCCGGGTACGTTCTTCGCGTGCGATCAACGGTGTGCCGGTGAAGGCCAGGAACATCGCATTCGGCAGGGCGGCCGCATGTTCAACGCAAGGGTGTCGTACTGGCTGCGGTGCGCCTCATCGGTGAAGTACGATAACATCCGTGCGTTCTGTCAGGACCTCCAGCAACTGGAACTTATGGATCAGCGTGAACACGTAGCGGTGATTTCCGCGCAGCAGCTCGCGCAGGTGTGCGCCGCTGACGGCGTGGCACTGGTCGCCCTCGGCCTCGCTCACCGCGCCCACGGTCTTGAAGGTCCTGGCGATCTGCTCGTCTAGCTCCACCCGATCGGTGACGACCACGAAGGTCCAGTTGCCGGCGAGCTTGCGCAATATTTTCTGCGCGAAGAACACCATGGAAAAACTCTTGCCGCTGCCTTGGGTCTGCCAGAACACGCCGCCGCGCCCGTGGCCCAGCTTGCGGGCTTCCAGCATGGATGCGATGGCGTTGTTGACGCCGAGGAACTGGTGGTTCTGACCGAGCACCTTCACCAACCCGGCCTTGTGCTCGGAGAACAGGGTGAAGTTCTCCACCAGGTCGAGCAGACGGGCGCGGTCGCAGGTACCGCGGAGCATTACTTCCAGCGACACGCGGCGCGGCTCGTCCTCGCGCTCAATGCGTTTCCACTCGAAGAAGCGTTCCCAGTCGGCTGTGAGAGAACCTACGCGGCTGTCGGTGCCGTTGCTGGCGATGAGGAAGGCGTTGAACCAGAAGAGCTGCGGAATTTCCTTCTTGTAATGCGTCAGGTTTTCGTCGAAGGCCGACCGCGCCGGCACACCGGGTTTCTTGAGTTCGATTACCACCCAGGGCAGACCGTTGACGAAGCCCACCAAGTCAGGCCGGCAGGTGTAGAGGCTGCCGACGACGCTGAACTGGCTGACCAGCAGGAAGTCGTTCTTCTCCGGGTGTGCCCAATCCACCGCGCGCAGGCGTTCGGTCTTTTGCCCACCATGCTCGCGGTCGGGAATGGAGACCGGGATGCCATCCTTCAGCAGCCGGTAGACCTCGCGGTTGGCGGCCTCCAGGCTCATGGCGGAGCGGTCGCGGACGAGTTCGTCGATCGCGGTTTGGATCGCCTCCGGCGGCAGTCCGGGGTTGAGCGTGGTAAGCGCCGCGCGCAGGCGGTCCACCAGCACCACCTCGCTCTTGGTCTCGCGACCGAGCGTGCCGCCGGGGCCGAAGATCTCTTCCATTGCCGACACCGTCTGCCAGCCAAGCGCGGCAAAAAGCCCGATGGCGGGCTGCTCGACGAGTTGGTCTTCGGTGTAGGCGTGTGACATGGCGTGGATTCTATGCGATACCGTATCTGTGCTCGCGCTTCAGAAACGCTTCAGGACCACCCTCCAAGGCCAGGAGTTTTTCCCGATGCTGCAAATCTTCAATCGTGATACTCTGAATCTTGGTCAGTTTGTCGTTGCCCATTTCCAAACCAAGTATCAACTCCGCGTCACCGTTGACTACAAAGTTGGCGTTGTGAGTTGCAAAGATGATCTGCCTGTTAAGCTTTGCCGTCTTGACTAATTCCACGAGGTAGTTAGCAATCAAGGCGCTGTCCAAATGAGCCTCCGGCTCATCGATCACGATAGGCGTATTTCCAAGGAGAATCAGGATTACTATCGCGGTCGTGCATCGTTGGCCAAAAGAGGAACTTTCCACTGGTTTTCCATCGTATGACACCCGGATTCTGCCGAATGCACGATAGTCCATCAGCTTATTCTCGGCCTCTACCTTGAGCAGTGCGAAGTTCAGTGGGAGAGAGAAATAGTCATGCAGCAGCTTTGCAGTCGCCTGCTTCTCTGGGAGTTTCGATACAAACTCTTCTCGCGTCGTCAGATTCGAAAAATCGATGTCATTCAACATGCTTCCCAGGTGGTCGATGCGCGGAGCATTCGTGCCCAGCAGTTCCTGGACGTGCTTCGTCATGGCCTGATCGAACTTTATCTCGTCGAACTCATAGCGCAGTTCAATCGCCTGAACCTCTTTGCCAAGTTCGGACAAGGTCTTGTTCAGAGGTTCGAGCAATCCCGTCACTGCAGTCACACGCTTAGCCGTGGTCGCGCTTAGTGGAGAAAGCTCCAATCTGAGCTGCCAGTTCAGCCTCCTTCACTTTCAGCCCCGGCAACTCCTGTTCAATCTGCGCGACGCGTTCGTTGGCTTTGCCAACGTCTGCCAGGTTCTCCTGTGAGAGGCCGCGCCCCTTCAGAAATGCTTCCAACTTCTGCCTCAAGTTAGCCACTGACTCTGAAAGCTCCGCTTCACGAGCCACAGCAGCCGCAAGATGCGAGCGTCCTTGAATTGGCACAGATATGCCATCGATTGATTTCAGCAGAGCGAAGAACTCGGCCTCGTATGCGTTCGGATTCTCAGTAGGTGGGAAGTTCTGCTTCCCCCGCAGCACGCCAAGCTCGCTGATCAGTGTCTCCAAACGGAAGCGCCAGTTACGCAGGCCTTGGAGCTCCTTGTTCAGGTTTCCTAGCTCAGTATTGATGTTCCGGTATTCTTCGTTTTCAAACGAAGCGATGAGAGTCTGTGCGGTGGCGCGTTCCTTTTCGGCGGTCGCAATCTGCGTAACCAGGGCATCGTGCGCCTTGATCCGGTCAGCCTGGGCACTGGTATCGATCATCGCCGGGAGGAGTTCGGCCTCGACGGCGGCGAGTTTCCCCTCCCTGTCCCGCTTCGCTAGGCGGTTGAAGATCGCCTCGGTGAAGCCAAGCGGGGCGGTGGCGAACTGCTCAATTTCATTTTGCTGAAGAAACTCTACCACCTTCTGTTCAGCGTCACCGTCAATGGACACACAAGAGGCAATTGTGACGGTTTCCGCAGATGTCAGACTGTTTTCGGCAAAGAACTTCGTCTTCCCGGGCTCAAGCTTCTCGTGGATCAGGTTCAGCAGTGTGCTTTTCCCCGAGCCTCTGCCACCTATCAGACATGTGAGGTAGGGGCTAAATGCGACCTCCGTCGTCCCGCGAAGGCAGAAGAGGTCAGGTTGATTGTCGTTCAGGACCTCGCTCACCAACTTCGTGTCGGCGGGGAAGTTCAGCACGACTTTGCGAATGGCGAGAAGGGGTTCAAGCGGCCTGTCGGTAGAAATGGCGACTCGACTCAGAGGTTCGTAAAGTGTTTGCCGGAGACCCTCGAACGTCGGGTCAGCCTTGATCCAAGTGATCCGATTGCTAGGAAACGCCCCGTAATCTGCGATTTTGTGAGCATCGCTACCTGAGATTGCAGGCTTTGGTTTACCTCCCATTGTCTTGAGGAAATTCCCGCAAGAATTTCTGGTTCTTTTCCGTCTCGCGCCCGTGAAAGAGGTCAACATTTTCTGGTTCGCGGGTCTCGAACATGTGCGCCGTTTGCATGAAGTAGTTGTCATCGTGCGGGTGCTTCTCCCAATCGAGCTTCGACAACCCATCGAAGTATCGTAGGGTAGGATTACCAAGCACGTGTCTGGTGGCACTTGCTTAATTGCCGAACGGAGCGACTCGCGTGTCACTAACGCCGTCATGCTTCCAAGTTGAATCAATTTTTGCTCGTCCTTCAGATCGGCTTCCTGAAACCCGTGAACTTGTGCTTTGCTCGGGTCAAGGGTTCGAGCGAATGCAATTAGCGACTCATTGGACAAGGCTCGGTCAATCGCGCCAATACGGAGTGCAGCTTTGAAATCCTGCAACTGTTGCTCGGTCAACGCATCCGAGAGCACAACCTGAATGTTCAGGCGAAAATCCACCGGCGCTTCGATTCGCAGTTCCATACCGGGAAAGATCGTCTTTGGAATCGTGAGGTTACGCGCCGCGAGCCGCGCCCTGATTGCTAGGTATCCGTCGAAAGTCCAGTAGTCCATAATGCCAAAGACGGCGACATCGCTTGCCACGACCTTTTCAATGAGCTCGTCGAGCACCTTGTCTCGGTCTTCGGGAGTGCGTTTCGCGATGTTGATTCCCTCGTTCCAGTGGAATGAAGCAGGTGTGTGGACGTGCAAGTCCCACTTTCGCCAAACTGAGCCTCTCGGGTCGTTCATACTATCGATTCCTTACCGTTTGGTTACGCAATTTCCCCCTCCTCGACAGCAGGCGCGGCAGGAGCAGGTCGCGGGTGCGGCGCAAGCAATGGACATGGCGTCGCATGGTCATTTCAGGTCGCCTCTACTGATCCGGAAGCTTTCGTGCGCCATTGCTCCCGGATGGTTCTGGTTAACAGCCGATTCGTCCCTGCTTCATGTTGGTCAAAGCCGAGGAGCGCAATCCGCCCCAGCTTGTCCGGCGATCCGAAACCGAAGGTGCGACATTCGTCGAAACGCTCGATGCCGAACTCGAACAGATTCCACTCTCCGTGTTTGTGCGCGTAATTTCTGGGGAGCACGACCAAGCCAAAATCTGCTCCAGCGTGCAGGTAGATGTGGCACTTTAGGAAGTCGCGCAGAATCTTTTCGCGGTTCGCCTTCTCAATCTCGACTGCCACACTGCGCCCGGCGAACTGAAATGCGAAATCCAACTCTTGCGGCACTCCGACAGGCAGCGCCAATGTCATTGGCGTCACGGCGCGGGATCGGAGAGCGGCCTCCAGCTTGGCGTCGAAATCTGAATCCGTCTGCCCTTGGTTCACCGTCGGATTGGCCACACGGAACTCGAAATCTATCCTTTCCAATCCAGACACGAGAGGTGCAAGATGCCGCGTTGCTACACCATCCTTCGGGTGAAGCTCAAAGTTGGTGGCGTAGGCGGGGAACGTGGTCATGCGGCCTCCGTTGCGAGGTCCACCTGCCCCAACAGCAACCGCGGCAGCAGCAGATCGCGGGTGCGGCGGAGGTTTTTGGATTTGGCGTTGGAGGGGCCAGGATCTGCTCAGCCATTGGTGCGGCCGTGGCTTCGAACTTCTCGCTCAAATCATCCGTCGGTTGTAGAAACTCGATGGTCTTGAACACACCCCGGCTGATTTCCTTGAACGTCGCGCCCGATGCCATGCGCTGATACGTCGGCACGTTTTCCTTCAGCCAGTGGAATTGGAGGTACAGGGGCACCCGGTCATTTGGCAGGCAAGTGATGAATCCCTGATTCGTACAGGCCGGTTGAGTATTGATCGCGATCGCACCAATCGTGGCGCGGCTGGTCAGCATCACGCTGCGCGCCGGGAACATCCGTGCAGAACTCTGCGCAAGTCCTTCATTGGTGATGTGATCGCTTGAATCGTCCATGAACATCGTGCCTGCGCCAGTCAGGTCGCTTGGCGAATACCACTGGATGGTGCCGCCTTCCCAGAACGCCTCCACCTTCCGAGATGGAGTGCCCCCACCGGAAATTTCAAACGCATCGGCAACTGTTTTCACCTCCCAACCTTTCGGAATGTCGCCGAGGGGGGACGGGACGCGCGGGACGGATTCGTGGCCGGGGAAGCGGAAGTGGACGAACCACTCGCGGTAGAGGGCGCGGGCCATCGCCTCCAGAATCTTGATGCGCCGCTGGCTGTTCTCGATCAGCTCGTCGTATGACGACAGGATGCCCGCGATCCGTCGCTGGATCGGGAGGGGGGGAATGTCAACTTCGACCTTTGCCAGTTTTTCTCCCGGCAAGTGTTTGATGGTCGCGCCTGTGAAGTACTGATCAAATTGCTTGGTCTTGCCAATATGCAGAAGGTTATAGAAAAGAAATTGGTAGTCCAGAAGTTCTTTCGGCCTGATTCTATGGAGAGCCTTTTGAATCATCATTCCTGGGAGTTGGTCTCTCCAGATGGCACAGCGGCCAGGCTCGCCGCCTTCGCACATGATGTCACCGAACTTAAGGCCATACCGTTCCATTTCGTGAGCTTCAAAGCGCATAGTGCGCAGGTCATTCAGATCAAACTCGCCCCAGCGGACATTGACGTTCGCAAGATACGGAAACAGGTCCCCGCGATTCTTGTTCTGGTCAAGCATCTTGCCGAGACAGAGGTCTGCCACAGCCCCCAAAGGCTTCCGGTCCCAATTCACGGTCTTCAATCAGACAAAATCCCCGCCACATTGGCGGCGATGGTTTGCTCCAGCGTCCGTGCCTGGGCGTTGAGGGTTTCCAGTTCTTCGTTCAGAGTTTCGAGCTGCGCCTTGAAGTCCTCGTCGCTCACTTCCTCGCCCGGGGCCACGCCCACATAGCGGCCGGGGTTGAGCGACCAGCCCTGCGCCTCGATCTCCGCGATCGTCGCTGCCTTACACAGGCCGGGGATGTCCGCATAGACGGTCTTCTTGCCGAACACCTCCTTCAACATGGCCGCCGTCTCCTCCCCGCCCACGGTCAGGTCAGGCGCCTCGCTGCGATACAGTCGTACCACGTTGGCGAGAAAGCTGATCTGCGCGGGCGTCCAGTCGCGGTGGGCGCGGTCCACCTGCCGGTAGATGTGGCGGGCGTCGATGAAGAGCACGGTGTCGGCGCGCTTCGTCTTCGCCTTGCCCCGGTCGAGGAACCACAGCGTGCAGGGCAGCGTGACGGTGTAGAACATGTTGGGGCCGACGGCGACCATCACATCCACCGCCCGCGCCTCGATCAGCTTCTGCCGCAGCTCCTGCTCGCTGGAGCGGGCGTCGGAGGCCGAGTTGGCCATGACGAAGCCAGCGCGGCCCTTGGCATTGAGCGCCGAATAGAAAAGCTGGATCCACAGGTAGTTGGCATTGTCGGTGCGCGGCAGGCCGAAGGGGTAGCGGCGACCGGCGCCGACCAGATCCTTGAGGCGCTCCTTGTCCACCGCGTTGACGTTGAAGGGCGGATTGGCCAGGACGAAGTCGAACGCGCCGGTGGCGGCATGCGGGTCGTCGTAGTAGCTGTTGACGTTGCCGCCGTGGCGGATGTCGCCCTCCAGCCCGTGCACGGCGAGGTTCAGGCGGGCGAGGCGGCCGGTCTCGTCGGTTTTCTCGACCCCGCAGATGGACAGCTCGGCGGTAGGGTTCTTGTGGTGCTCGGCCACGAAGCGGGCCGACTGCACAAACATACCGCCCGAGCCGCAGGCGGGGTCGAGGATGCGACCGTGGAAAGGCTCGATCACCTGCGCCAGGAGCCGCACGATGCTTGCCGGGGTGTAGAACTCGCCGCCACCCTGCCCTTCGCTCATGGCGAACTCGCCGAGGAAGTATTCGTAGATGCGCCCGAAGGCGTCGAAGTCGAGCGTGGCCGGGATCTCGGAGATCTTCTTCAGCAACTCTTTGAGCAGGGTGCCTGTGAAGCGGTTGAAGGTCTTGGGCAACACGCCGGCGAGCTGCGGGTTGTGCTTCTCTACCTCGCGCATGGCAGCGTTGACCTTGCCACCGATGTCGGCCGCCTCTGGCAGTGTCAGCAGAAAATCGAAGCGCGCCTCAGGGGCCAGATACAGAACGTTGTCGGCGTGGTAGGCGGCGGGCTCATCAACGCGACTGCCCCGGCGGGAGGAAGCACCGGCTTTCTCCAGCTTGGTCCGCTGGGCGGCGAAGCGTACCTCGGCAAAGCGCAGAAAGATCAGTCCGAGAATGGGGCCGGAATACTCCTGGGCCTTGAGCCCCGAGTTTGCGCGGAACTGATCGGCGGCGTCCCACAGGCGCTTTTCAAGCTGTTGCGGCAGCGGTGTCTTTTCAGAGGCGGCGATCCAGTTCACGGTATCTCTCTATAGAATAGGCTGTCTGACATTGTGTTAGGACTACTCAAGCCATTCCTCATGCTGGGCAACAAACCGTGATTGCGACAACCCAACATCCATATTCTCTTGTTGAAGACTCGACCCCTCTCACCCGGGGTCAGTCAAGAGCGGGCAAACACTGGGGCAACGCACCGTAGGTAATCAGGCCGGGACATCACGCAGAATCGCTGGAGCAACAGTAGTCATCCAATGCTGGTGGAGCTGCCACCACGTCTCCGAGTAACCACCAAGCTGGCCGGCCTGTCGGGGATGGACGAGTGGCAACAAGAGCAGCTGCTTGTCTCCTATTCGAATCTCGTGTAGCCGGCCATACGACTCATTTGTCAATCCATAGTCTGCCAACCGTGAAGGAGCTCCATGTCGACTCGCAAACCACTGCAATGGCAGATCGCCGAGAGTAACCAACACACGGGATCCCGCCTCTTCGAGTTCCGTTTCGATGGCGCGTACTCTATTCTCATCGGCCAGAACTTTCGGCAGAGGCGGAAAGTCAAAGTCTGGCAAAGAATAGGCCGTCTTCATCGTATCGTACTCGCGCTTGATGGCATTCGCTTGATTGGGATTGCATCGGCTCTCGGGCAACAGATCGCAAAGCCAAACGGAACTACGATCCAGACCCATTGGTCGGAGAAAGTCCTGATCAAGGGTTTGGCCGGAGGGGCCGTTCAATCCTTCCCCGGGTGAAACAAGACGACCGGCTCCTTCCGGAACCGGAATGCTGGCAATTATCTCATCCTCTCCGTCACCCCTCCAGAAGATCTCTGGCTCCGATGCTACCGCAAGAGCTCGCACGGCAATCGACCCATCGGCGCGAAGCCACCGTGCGTGAACGGCACTCGCATACACACCAAGGACGAATACCCTCTTCGGGGTCCGATCGGATTGTTGAACCGGAAGAATTGGATTCCCAAATGGAAAGCTCTTCATCGCAGTATCCCTTCCTTGTCAGGGTCGGCCCTATGCCTCACAACTGTCCACGAATCGAAATCCTGGAGATTCCACCTATAGATCATTGCATTGTTAAAATCCCCGCGTCGAGTTTGCAAGGAACCCTCCGCTCCCGCGGGGGCGATTCGAGGTTCCTGTTCGATGGAATCGCTCGGAGTCTATGCCTCCAAACACGCCGGGAGCCCACAAATTTCTTTGGATGAACGTAGACCTATCTGAACGGAAGGCTCATCTTTGCGGCGGCGAACATATTTGATTCCCGCTTCCTGGAATGAACCCACGATGCCGGGCTGTCGGATAAGGTGATCGGCTATGGCCCCTTCAATGCGTTTACGAAGTCGATTGTCTACGTCAATCTCAGCAATAAAGAAATGAAATACTTTCACGAATTTCTGGATTGGTTCTGCCAATTCAGGCAGCCTTTGAACAAAATCGCATAGGTCGACGCGATGGCATCTATCATAAAGACCTGGCCACAGCATGGATTTCTTTCCAAGTTGGAAGGCTGCGGGGTCATGGACATGATACATTCCTGACAGTTGGGCCACCAGGTGTTCCCTGAACCGAATAGAAAATTGACGCCCGGTTTCACCGACATAGTAGACCAATTCCCCACTTTCAGTGGGGACCGTCCACAGGTATATGCCATGGCCCTTGCCCTGAGGAGGATCCAGAATTGAGCCGACAGGCCCCGCCGCAAACCAAGAGTACGGACCTTGAAACTCCAGAAGAAGATCAGATTGCATAGGTATCAGATGCGATCACTCAGTAGGTTATTGCACATTGTGCCGCTCCACAACGAGACACCGATCGCCGCAAGGCACAAGCAAGTTATGCTTCGCCGAATAGAAGCTGAGACGCCATTTGGTTACGTTCAACCTGTCCCATTGGATCACTGCGGTGGATGAGCCTCTCCATATCCGTCAAGTTGATTGGCCTGAGAATGACTCGTGCTTGATGATGACCTGCGACCGGCTCCCGGACATTGATCTTTTGTTCCCGTGCGCCCCTGAAAAGCGTGGGATACAGGATCACACTCTCTCGTGTGTGATTTCCCTGGGCGATGGCATACAATGCCAGTTGGTACAGCATCGATCGCGGTAACCGGGTGTCCCATAAGTCCCTGTACTTGGCATCCGCGATGGTCACCAGACGAGAGGAGTCCATCACAGCAAAGTCGGGCCGGAGAACGGAATCGGGATATCCCCTGGGATTGTGCGCCGGTTCGTATTCAAAGAATCCTTTCATCTTGTGTTCATCGTGAATCACATAGCCTTCCAGGTTTTCATGGAGAAAGCGTGACACCAGGGCCTGAAAGAAGCGGTTCATATCGAACAGAAATCCGGAAAGCCGGATGTGATTCCCTCCCTCGTCCAAGGAAAGCCCGTGTCCGGCATAGAGCAGCTCGATCAGAGATAGCAGCGGGCCGTACGCCACAGTACGCCGGTCAATCGCACCCTTCGCATCTTCGATCAGGCTGCCACTCAGCCTCCTGAGGGAGATCGACGATCGTAGATCCTTGACCAGATGATTGACCTGATATCGAAGGTCAACATCAATCGTTTGTTGAGCGGCGAACTCAAGCCCTGCAAGCATTGCCTGATTGAGAACGGTGTCGTCAGTCCGCGGATAATATGTGCACGGTACCTCCGCACCGCCCGTACCCATCGTTCGGACGTACTTATCAAAATCGATTCTGCCACGCAGGTCGGATAGGCGAGCTGTTCTTCGCTCATAGTCCCTGTGTACCCCACGGCCTATCAGATCCCGCGCCTCCGCGATCAATTGCTGAACAAGCAACTCGCAGAGATCCCACTCGGATGAGCCATATGCTGTCGGTTTGAGGAGCTTAAGCTGCCGAAATCCATACGCGTATCGAAGCAAACTCAGGAATGGCGCTCCCTGAATCTTCGGTTGGATCGTGATGGTCAGATCGCCAATGCTGAACCTGCCAACGAACGACGTTGCGCGGAGTTCGATCCCCTGAGCCAATTCAAGGATCTCGATCCAACCAAGGGCGGTCAGCCGTTCAGCAAGATCATGACTCGCTCTGTCTCTGAATTGCCATCCGGCAAGGGGGGCGCCAGCCTCCGGACCTCTCGTTTCCCATTCACTCAATATGACGTTTTCCGTGGTCACTTCTTTCCGTCTATCGGCTCTCCATCTTCTGCATCTTCTGGAGCCGCGACTGCCACAGCCGCCTCAGAACCGGTTGAGATGTCTGGAGTTGGCTCGAGCAGGGCTTGCACGAGTTCATCGCGATGCGCGGGGATAAACAGTTCTTCTCTGATGCGCTGTTTCTCCGCGTCAACGAGTTTTCCTCCGATGATCTTGGAAAGAGCATCATAATCTTCATAGCAGTATTCCTCGATCAGCGGGATGATATCCTCAGAAAGGATACGGACAAATCTCGAAAGGTCCGTAACGGGCTTCTTCCCTTCAAGGAGGTATGCGTGGCCGATCTGGAGATTCCGTCCATCCCGTCCCAGCTCCCCGCGGATCCGATCGTTGAGGGCGCTCAGCCATGGTCCCAAAGGTATTTTCCCGTCCACTGATGCACCGCCGAACACCGTCATATCTGGCATG
This sequence comes from Ignavibacteriota bacterium, assembly GCA_016707525.1. Taxonomy (NCBI): domain Bacteria; kingdom Pseudomonadati; phylum Ignavibacteriota; species Ignavibacteriota bacterium. Next base: position 181,402 of record JADJHP010000011.1, on the reverse strand, counting down.
AGCTCAACGAAACCGAAACGCCGGCGCAATGCTGTATCGAGCAAAGCTATCGATCGATCTGCCGTGTTCATGGTTCCGATCACATAGACATTCGGGGGAACCGAGAAGTCCTCTCCGGAAACAGGAAGACTGACGGTGAGTCCACGCTTGTCAGATTCCAGCAGGGTCAACAACTCACCGAAGATCCGGGGAATGTCACCTCGATTGATCTCGTCGATGAGCAGAATGTAGGTTCGATCAGACCTTGTCCGGGCGTCACCACATAGGCGTTTGAATATCCCATCCTTCGGATGGAAGATGAGTTGGCCAGAGGAATTTGCCGCCGGACGGAATCCTTCCAGGAAATCCTCGTATCCGTAATTCGGATGGAATGTGCACGAACGAACAAGTCCGGCTGCGGAATTCTCTCCAGTAACTTCAGCTTTCTCCGGCTTGGTGAGTTCTGAAAAGGTTCTGCTGAAAGCACGAAGACTTGCAAGATCAATCGCGGCGGATCGGGCCCAATGGGTTTTCCCCGTCCCCGGTGGACCGTACAGTATCGCCTGCCCTTTCCGTTCAAGAATCGCCTGCAATCTTCCAGGGATGCCAATCAGCCGACTGGTCTTGGGAGGTTCTCCAGGCGAGTCAACGGATTCGGTGCCAGGCTTAGTTATACGTGAGGATAACAATCTCTGTTCGATCTCAAGGATGTTGCGTTCATCCTTTCTCAACGAGAAGACTGTCGTATTCTGCCCTCGGGAGTTGGGAATTTCCACTGTTCGGTCGATTTCATTCGACCTTCTCTCCGGTGGGCTGCGCCCTTGGGAGGAGTCTCGTCAAAGCGGTACGGCCCAACCACCCGCCCGATTCCAAGGATCTTCGCCCCGTCCGCAGCGACAACAACTTCTTTTTCCTCATCATTGATCCCAACGACAAAGTTTCTTATTTCACCACCCTTCTGAAGGGCTTTCTTCGGATCCCCGGGAAAGTATGGCTCCAGCAATTTCCCTAAAGCAGCTTTCTGTTCCGCCCCAGCGACAATGTGAGAAAGGTCCCCTAATCCACCCCATCCTATCGCGATGTAGCCGCCCTTGTACATCTCTCCCCAAATATTGGTCTTCCCTTCCAGGGACGTGTCGATGCGCCAGTACTTTGTGGGCCGCCCATTCCGCGCGTTCAATGTCGACGACAGGTGTTGCATGGGCCAGCCCAATTGTGCAGCCAGGTTCACGAAACGGCCACCACAGACGTACAATCCTTCTGTCTCCGGAGGTAACTGAAGCAACTTGAGGAGATGGAACCGTTGCCACTTGTGGTTCTGATAGTCGTCCAACTTGTCCGGGAAGAGGATGGAGAAATACTTATGTCCCCAAGCGAGGCCACTGACATCCGGACAGGATTCGTCAAGATCGTGTTGGAGACGTAAGTAGGCCTCGTCATCGGAATTAGTGTGGAACTTGTCGAGCAGCGCCACGCCGGCGAGAAGTTGATCACGATGTTTTCGTGCAACGACGATGGCTTCGGCTTCCGTCAAAGGGATCTCAGCCTGGGGTGCCCCAGTTACCCATTGGCCGCTTTCCTTGTGCCGGAAGAGTCCGAACTTGTGGGCGCTTCCTCCTGCGATACTGCCAAAGCTGATCCCCGGGAACTCCTCATCGTCCTTGAACTCGAGCCAATACACCAGACTTTCCTTATTGCCATGCAGATGCATATAGTGGAGCAAAGCGGTTCCATCAAGTGAGGCGAGCTTTTCCGGGCCGAACCGATCCCGAAAGGCATTGTATGCAGCCCGCAATCTTCCGGAAGAGTGGAGCTTGCCAGTACGGGCGAGATCGTCGTGGAACTTCTTAAGGTCTTGTTCAATACGAGGATCGAGATTGATCATCGAACGCAGCCTCTCTGGGTATATTCTCCGTGCGCACAAGGCGCTTGAGTGTTGATTCGTGCCTGCTTCTGAGGAGTATTCATCATTGGTGACGTTTGAGTGAATTTCTTACCCGTCACCTTGAGCAGTGGTCTCAACGGCCGAGCGTATTTCATCCACGAAATCCCTCACTATCTGACAAAGCGCGTCCTTGTGTGGCTCCAGGAGCAGAAGATCCGTCATCGGCCACCCTCGCTCCCAACTCGACTGCTCGAAATCGATGCCAAGGTCTTTCTTGATCCTCGCACGGTATTTCTCCGAAACATCGATCCCCAGATCCGGATACTTTTGATATGACCATCCGAAATTGATGCTGAGTTCCCCGATGGTATACACCGAGAAGAGGCTAAAGCGATCCCCCCCGGCAAGGAGCCGGGCGGTGAAGGAACCTCGTCCTTTGCCGTTCCCCCATTCTACCGGGCGCCCACTGACTTGTTCACCAAAGCGAAGAAGCTCATCGGCAAAGGCAACTGCTTCAGACGAGGTCTCTCTCTGAAGCTCTTCAGTGAACCGTTCATACGTCCATCGTGACCCTGCGCTTGAACCCTTGCGCTCCCGAGCTGCCTCGGTCAATCCCACAAGCCGGGGCGCAAGAATCTTTCGATTCCCATCCTTTCCGCTGAAGAGCTGGACCTCGATGCCATAGATATCAAAATCAGACGCGTCGTTTAGAAATTCAATGATCTGTTTGAGCTCCGGAGGGATCTCATCGGAGGCGATGATCAACCGCATCCTGTTCGATCCGATGTTGCTGTCTATTCGTTCAAGAAAATCGCCATCAAGCGCAAATCCGAGCCGATCCATTGCCTGACTGTCCAGACTTCCTTTGCGATCACTCCAATATGCTCTCCCTTCGTCGATCATTCGCTGAGCGCTCCATTCAGTCTTCAAGTGTGCCAGGTATTCAACCCCCTGGGCGAGCACGCTCCGTCTGATCTCACGATTATCGATCAGTTTCGTCTCAACGACGGTCGGAATACCCTTGTGATCGATGAGCAGAATGTCCATTGACCCCGCCGTGACCCCAGCCTCGCTGCGTATCACAAGGAATCGGGGAGGATCCGATGGGTTGATGTCGTCGCCAGGTATCAATTCGGGGTGGTCAGCGATGAGTTCCTGCAATGTCACTTCTCCAAAGCCCCCCGCAGACTCATCTCGATAGGAGGCTTGATCAATAACTTCGATCTGGTTGGTGTTCGAAATGTGGAAGAGTTTCACCTGGATTCAGTTTCCTTTGATCAGAGACTTGAAGTGTACCGGAGGCGGTTGTGCGTATGGATGATGAGCACCTCATCGGGGAATCGTGTCGGACTGTCGTCGTGAGGTGGGTTCAGGTCAGGCTCAAGCGGGCTCGAAGGTCGCCGCCAACCACGTCGTGTGGGCCCATTTGTGAACCTGTCGTCTTGCGTTCCCCCTGGTCGTAACTGGAACTGCGGAATGGAGAGGTGCCACCCGTAATATTGTGCGAATCTCTGAGAAAATCAATCCACGCCATCGCATACGCATATTCTCTATTGCGCCAAAGATATGAGTTCAGCCCCCGGTAGCGCCCGGGCTGACCACCTCCGGTACCGCGGCATACCACCCCCGCCTCCCGAACTCCGCAAACGAGAATTGCACGATGGAGTCCTCATCGCCGGCGCGATAGGATGGCATCGGATGTGGATATTCAATCCCCAACACATGATTGAAGAGCAGGAAGAATACTTCACGCGCGAAGAACGTCCTGTCCCGCTCATCGACCATCTGCGATGCCGTGATGATGCCGTCGATGTGCAGAACACCTTCGCGCACATGACCATGCGCAAGATGGATGAGCGTGCCGGTCCAACTACGCACGAAGTAGTAGATGTCCCCGTACCGGTAGATGTCCCACTTGTCCTCCATCTGCTCGGCCTTGAAGAGCGGCCCATCACGGAGTTCTTCACCATGAAGCGGGATCTGCAACGCGATCTCAAAGTACGCGGGATCTTCGGGTGTTGTACCGATGTGCTCGGTGCCGTCGGACTGCCGCAGACGCGAGAAGCTCTCCGCGATCGCCGGATCCCCGGTCATGGACACGTGCGTCAATGCCGCCGCCCGGCAATCGAATACGTCCATGGGGAAAGGACTCGCATCGCCACGTAACCACCCCACGGGCGGTAATGCATCGGCCACGCGGTCATCGATGCCAAGCATGTCCGCCCCGGTGATGATGTCCCCGGGCTGAAGACTGTCTGTGAAGCTGCTCGCCTTCGTGGTCCTGTGTACGGTGCTCTTCCGCTTGTCCATTGCCGCTCCTGGTCGTGGCTCGATCCTGTGGTGCCGTCGCCGGCACGGGGACGGTCAACTGCCCCGCCTCCTTTCAAAAGGTACGGACCACGGATCCAGACGCCGGATCACGGAATGATACAAATGAACGAAAGGGGGCCAGTAGCGGCCCCCTATATCGGATTGGGTTCCGGTGGGTCGAAAAATGCGGTCTATTGCTGCAGTTTCTGACCGCTATTTTAGGATATGACGGCAACCTAAAATAACGGGACGGCTATTTTAAGTTCGAGCCGTCAGATCCCGGCTTCGAAGATCATACCCCTCACCTTAGAAGCATCATGGCTTTCGTCGCCACAAAATTCGCGGCTCCCTCTCTGACCTCGCGCCCGGGCACGGAGTCCGAAGGACGCATCGCGCCTTCCGCGGGATCCAAACCGTGGACCTGCATGCGGCAGAAGTACACCCCGCTCGCACACCCCGATCCATCGAACCGCGCCACATGTTCCCCCGCCATCCTTGCCTCATCCACAAGCACGGCCACCTCCCGCCCGAGCAGATCGTACACCACGAGCCGCACATGCCCGGCCTCCGCCAGCTGATAGCGCAGCACGGTCACAGGGTTGAACGGATTCGGATAGTTCTGCTCCAATGCATACACCCGCGGCACAGGCCGCTCCTCCTCCACGGAGACGAGCAGATCGGTCGGCCAGTTCATGACATGCGCACCGTCCCCGCCCAACCCGAGCTTCGCAGCCGCCGGCAACGATGCCACGGAGAACGCCGGACCTTTTGTCGCAGCAACCTCGGGGGTCAGGTCCTGTGTAAGGTAATACAGATAGATCTTCGTTTCCCCGGGCTGCACGGTGATGTCCCGCCACTCCCAGGAGAGATCACTACCGGCGAACGATACCGAATCCACCCGGTCCCTCCCGCCCATCCCATCCATGATGTGCACCAGGTGCGGGATCGCCGAAGAAGGATACACATCATCGGTCCAGAGCCAGGTGTCCGCCACCGTGAACAACGTGTCACCGCTGGACGATCCGATGATCTTGACAGGGTTCCCTCCAAGCCGCCCGCTCACACGCGCCGTCACCGTGATCGGCGCCGCGGTGGCGTTCGTGAACACATCCTGCACCCGCAGGTACCCGAGCGTGTCGCCCTGCGCCGCGGTCGGCACGAAGAATTTCCGCGTGACGGTGAGACCGCTCACCGTTGCCGGCCCGAACACGATCTGCCTCCCGTCCGCCTCCGTTGAAGCATAGTCGGGTGTACCTTCGAATAGCGAGCCGTTGATCAGGAGCACATACGCGTTGATGTACGCAGAGCTGGTCCCGGACCGCAGCGTTGCTCCGGCACCCGTGGTAACCATATCATAGAGCATGTCGTGGATGTCGGCAAGGGCCTTGAACCCGCCGAAGTAGTAGCGGTACGCCGCTTCATTGGGCACGATCTTCAGATAACAGGTGCCGTCCGTCGGAAACCTGTAGTTCAGATTCCGGCTTGGGAATGTGTTCGTGAGATCCACAGACCCATCATTGAGCCTCGCGTATCCACTTCCGGTGCCCACGCCCTGAAGCGAATAGACGAAGACCCCGATCTCTCCCGCCTTCGCCGTATACGCGTAATAGTCGGAGTCGCGTGGGGCAACGCCCGCATCGCAACCCGGAAAGATCGTGCCGTACGATGTGACACCCCACGGCCGCGCCATCGCCTGCATGGGCGTCTGGTTCGGCTCGTATTCGTCCGCCACGAACACTTCATTCCGGCGCGTGGTGTTCAGTGTGTATGCAGCGTCGGCAGTCCCGCGGTTGATGACCCTGATGAAGCGGTATCCCGTGACGCTTGCGGACGACCACAGGCCAGGGTATCCGCCCAGGTACGAGGTGATGTGCATGACGCTATCAACGCTGTAGATGCTGATCATCAGGTCCGCAGACTCGCCGGCATTGCGCGCCGCGCTCTGGATCCTGAATGTATCGCCAGCACGCGTCCAGATCTTGAAGCAGTCCGTGTCCGCCGGCGCGATCGCGGCATTCTTCAGGTAACTCCCATAGCCGACCGGCGTTGCGGTGGCATAGCATCCGTTGCTTTCCTGCTCGTCGATGAACGCATCGGGACGCGGCTCCGCAACGATGAGTCCGCTACCGGTGAAGATGCCATGCAACCCACCGCCTGCAGCACGGTTCCACGCCACGGTGTCGCGCACATCTTCGAAGTGATACACGGCAACGAGGCCGGACTCGTTCCCTTTTGCTTCATGATCCCACAACGAGGCGATCTCGGGCGCGGTCCGGACCACATTCCAGACGCGTACCTCATCGCACATCCCCCGGTATACTTCACCCAATGTGCTCCTCCCGATGCGCAGATCCTGTGTGGTGTTCGGGAACCGCACGCGGGCATCGACAAGGGGGACCGTCGCAACACCGTTGATATAGAAGACAAGCTGATGGAGCAACGTGTCGATGGTCACGGCCAGATGGGTCCAGACGGTGTCATTCGATGCGAGGCGCGGACCCGTGATCGCATTTCCAGCAAGGATGACGGTCGCATCGACACTGTCGGTCCGGCCCGCGATCGCTGTCACGCCAAAGCCGAATCCCCACGGATGATCCATATCGATGACGGCACTGAACGGCTGCAAAGGGGGAGACGGCCTCACCCAGGCCTCGATGGTGACACGCGGTGCAACATCGAGGGCAGCATCGTGGACGACCCGGATGTTTCCTTTCGTGGCATCATATGCTGAGTTGGAGTTGGTCTGGGCGGACAAGGGAACGGCGAGGAGAGCGCACACCATCACGAGGAACGATCTGCGCCATCCGGAGAGCATGTGCACATCTGCAGAGTGCATAAGGCCTCCCGGAGAGTATGCGGGCGAAAAGAGGGAATGTGCCGCAATATACCCGTGAGACACCCGAACGGCAATAGGTCGTTCACGGTATTTTTTGAAGAAAGTCCTGGAACGGTCCTACGCCAGGAACACGATCCCCCTGGTGGAGTGTTCTAGTGAACAAGCCTGCGCTGCGCGTTCGCGCACATTGCCAGAACATACAGCGACCTTCACTTCACAAACCACACTTCACAATCCTATGCCCAGGAAAGCTCTGCCCGCAGACCGACGCGATTCCGTGATTGACGTGCTGAGGATCCGCTTCGAAAAGAACATGTCCCGTCATAAAGCTATCAATTGGGCCGCTGTCCAGGCCCGGCTCGAGGCCAACAAGGAACGGCTCTGGTCGCTCCATGAAATGGAACAGAGCGGCGGCGAACCTGATGTCGTGGGGTTGGACGCGAAGACGGGCGAGTTCATCTTCTATGATTGTTCAGCGGAGAGCCCGGCAGGCCGCCGCAGCCTGTGCTACGACCGCGAAGCGCTGCAGTCGAGGAAGGAGAACAAGCCGGCGAACAATGCCATGGATGTGGCCGCCGCCATGGGCATCGAGATCCTGACGGAAGAGCAGTACCGCGAACTCCAGAAGCTCGGCGCCTTCGACCTGAAGACCTCAAGCTGGATCCGCACGCCTCCCGCGATCCGGAAACTCGGTGGCGCGCTCTTCTGCGACCGCCGGTACGATACGGTCTTCCTCTATCATAACGGGGCCGAATCCTACTACGCGGCACGCGGGTTCCGGGGCATGCTCAAGGTGTAGAGCGGCAGTTACGACCGCGGCACGCGGGTTCCGGGGCATGCTCAGGGTGTAGAACGGCAGTTACGACCGCGGCGCGCGGGTTCCGGGGCATGCTCAACGTGTAGAGCGGCAGTTACGACCGCGGCGAACGGGTTCCGTGGCATGCTCAAGGTGTAGAGCGGCAGTTACGACCGCGGGGCACGGTACTTGCCGCCCCAGAACCTGTAGGACGTCAGAGAGGTGAACACGATCACCCTCTCTATGACCGGTATCCGCAGGAGACGGTGCAGCAGGTAGTAGAGGATCCCGAGCGAACCCAGCATCAGGAGGGTCTCGGCGATGAACCCCGCAACGGTATCATGCGCAACGCCTACACCCGCCGGCACGAGCGCGTACAGGATTCCCACAAGGACCGCGTAGAACAGAACCAGCTGGGCCCCGATGAATCCGTGTGCCGTCTCGATCGCCTTCTTCGGACATGTGCTCATGCACTTCATGCAGCTTTCACAACTGAAGGTCCAGAATGGACGGCCATCGATCTCCTTGATGGCCTGCACGGGACATCCCTTGATGCACACACCGCAGTCGTCGCACGCCCGGGAGGCATAGAACGACTTGGCAAAGAAGAACCGTCCGACGAAATAGTACCCGAGCGAGATCGGTGCGATGGCAAGGTCCTGCACGATCTCCATGAGTCCCTTGTAATTCTTTCCTCCCTCGAGCGCACGCGCCGCAAGTGCCTCAACCTTCGGCCTGTATTTCGCATACAGGAAGTCCACGGTCCGCTTGTTGAGCGCTGGGTGCAGGGACATCCAATTGGATGGAAGGTTGATGGGATACCACGCATTGATGGCATACCCTTTCACCATCAGCAGCAGCGATGCCAGGAAGAAGGTCGCACCGCTCAACCCCGGCGTCACGACGTTCCCGATCTTCATCCCGGCGCGCGTGTTCAGCAGGAGGACGTCGTTCTTCCCCTTCGGGAAGTGGTACAGAACGTGGACCATGATGGGCGGGTAGTTGAAACCGTGCACAGGGGAGACGAAGGCCACGAGCGCGTCCGGTTCCGGCGCTTCGATCTTCCGCCGGTCCACATCCGCAATGTTGACCATCCGGCAGGGCATGTGCTTCGTTGCGGCCACCGCACAGAGCCATGCAGCAACGTTGCGGGCATTCCCCGTTCCGGAGAAGTAGTACACGATCAGTGAAGAGTATGTTTTGCCTGTCACCATTCGTTTCCCGCCGCTGCTGTGACCACGAGGGATCGCGCCGTTTTCTGTTGATATCGTACTCTTCCGCAGCATGCGGGTTTCGCGTCAAGCTCAGGATATGTCACTGAGAGTCCTGGCGGTCCGACATCTCATCGCCAGGTGCGGCGAGAGTCGTACTCTCCCTCCGATCGGAGATCAGTACGAAAGTGAATCCGATCGCAAGGAGCAATTCGATCCCGGCGCTGACGAAGATCCCCTCTCCTACGCGTCCCATCAAGAACTCATATACGCCGAGGATCGCCAGCAGCGAAAGCACCACCATCGCGCCAGCGGTCATGGCGGTTCTGGCTGCCGAAGCGGGAACATTCTTCGCCATGAAGAACAGGACGGAGAGACCGAGGTAGATCGCTCCGATCCGCCGTGCTACCAGCAAGACCCCATCGGTGGCTGGAAGGTCCCATCGCCCGACTACCGTCCCACCCGCAAAGAGATACCCCGCTCCAAGGATAAAGAGAAGAACGGAGGTGATCGTGGCCACGGCCCTGAATGTCATCGCGGTCTCCTTTCAGAGAGTGATCCGAACCAATCGGTGCGCGGATACGTGTGCCACTCCCCCCAAAATCCGAGGAAGCCAACCTGGATGAAGCCGATGCGCGGGTCGTCGGCACACGGCAGTGGGAGCAGTCGCTTCCATTCTCTGTCCGTTCGTCGTCCGCTTGATGCACACGCGTCAGAACCAGGTGCTCTGCTTGTACTCCCGGTACGCATCACCGAACTGCGTTCCCAGTCGCCGGTCCTCCAGATGTCGCCACCACAGGATGCTCGCCAGGGCCGGCACCCCGAGCAGAAGCCCCGTCGCCGCATCATGGGCGAGACTCCAACCAATGATCCACAGGATGAATCCGAGATACATCGGATGCCGGAGCCGCTTGAACAGTCCGCGTGTGACCAGGTGATCGATGCCTTCGAGGCCACGCAACTGGATGAGTGCGCCAACCGCAAGCAATGTTCCGAGAATGGCAATGAGTTGTCCGGACATTTTCACCACGACGGGCAGACCGAGATGGTTCGGGTCCTCAGGACAGAGGAGGAACCATGATGCCCAGAGACCGCCCATGGCAAAGAACACGATGATGAACGCCGGCCTATTTCCGTCCCTGATCCTGCCCGACTCCTTCAACAGTTCATACGTGTCTCGCACTGCAAGACACGCGAGAAAACATGCACCGAGAGATTGAAATGGTATGTTCATGGTCGTCGAGGCCCTTGTGTCTTATTCTATCAAGATTCCTGCGGACTTGAGCACCTGGTAGATCCGTGGATCGGATCGTTTGTCCTCGGATGCCGATCCAACCGGCGCACTCCGGATCCTGTGCGGAAAGAGGAGCACATCGATGTACGGCACCTGCGGCATCAGAGACGAGTAGGCATACCAGAATGCCCCGAGGTAGATCCTCTCCCCGTCCACAACCACGACGAACGGTATGCCGCCGGTATGCCCGTGGACCCATTTCAGTGCGGCGAGTTGTGAATCCACCGTCGCCGTCACCGTGTACTCATGTGTGCTCCATCGATACGACGTGATATCCCCGCCAGTGAGGAATGGCCGGGAAGAGAGCACCAGACTGTCCAGTGGTTTATCCCACACCATGGCCGCGGAGATCGAGGTGTCCGGCAGTGTGTAGATCGCGAGGTCCTGGGACAGGCCGGGAGAGGTCGAGTCTGTGCACGCACTCAGGAGTGCGATGCTTGCGAGAGAAAGGATCAGCAGTATCCGCATGGCGAGTCCATGTATGATGAGGCGAAGATGGGTTTTCCTCCGCGACGATGATGAGCAGCAGCAGGGCTACCTGTACGTCCCGGATTCAGGTCTGACGATCTTCATCTTGTAGTCGACCCCCGGTTTGCCGATGCGCACGGTCCCGAGGGTATCGCCCGTCACGACGAATGGCTTGAGGAAGAAGTTCAGACTCAGGGCACTGTCGGCCTTCACATGGAACACCGGACTCATGAACGCATGGTATCCTTCGTGCGCGACGCGGGCGCGGTACGTTCCCGGGGGCATATCGAGGACCACGAACAGCCCCGAATGTGAGATCACGGTTCTTTCGCGCACGGTATCCGCCATGTGAAAGAACACAATGGCGGTTTGCTCCAGCAACTCACGCGTCTCCATGCTCCGCACCGAACCCCGCAATACGCCCTTATCACCTGAACCGGCGAGACCGGGAAGGATGGCCAGCAGAAGAATAGTCAGCAGGATCTTGTTCATGGTTGTGATCCCCCTTATGAACTGTCATCGTGATCCACTACCGCGTACTGCATGCCCGGGCGCATTCACTTCTTCATCAGCACCTGCGCCCAGCTCCGGCGGTTGCACTCCGGACATGTGAGGTACTTTGTTGTCATCATATGAGGGCTGATGAGATCGGTGGCCGTGGAGATCGTGAATTCGTGTCCACAAAATCGACTTTGTTGGACATGTTCTCTTTACATGTCCATTGCATGGACAAATGCCGGGGGGATCAGATCATCACCCTTTCAGATCCACTCCGGTTCGTTCACCGTCTTCTCCCCCGGCGTGCTCCCGGTGTTCACCGTGGACGCCGGCTCGAACAGCAGCACCTGTACTTCTTCTTTCGCGTCCGGACAATGCTCCACGCCACGGGGGACGATGATCAACTCCCCTTCCCGCAGCTCCACCGAACCGTCACGGAAATGCATCGTGAAGCTCCCGCGTACCACAAGGAACAGTTCGTCCTCCGCATCATGATGATGCCAGACGAACGGCCCCTGGAACTTCACGAGTTTCACGTGCTGACCGTTCAACGCGCCGACGATCTTCGGATCCCAGTGCGTCGTGAACAGAGCGAACTTCTCTGCAAGCGTGACCTTCTCCACCCTCATGTCGCTCTTCCTTTATATGGGATCGTTGCCGATCTTTCCGGTGACCGACGCGCCCTTGTGTTGAGCCCGGGGATCCTTCTTTACTTTTGCGGGATCTTGAAAACGATCTTCACGAAGCACCATGCTTCACTCCGCCGGCCGGAGTTCTCCGCCGGCCGGTATTCTGAGGCACGGACCGCAGCGATCGCGGCAGCATCGAAGACCTTCGTTGTGGAGGGCTCCCGGGCTACGATCACGGTCTTGCCGTTCAGTGCGCTCCCCGCTTCACCGAGGAGTACGGCAACCCCAACCCACCCTTCCATACCCATCTCACGGGCTTCCTCAGGATAGTCCGGTACAGCAATGCGGGTCACCGCAGGTGGCTGAAAGCCCTCGATCTTGTAGTTCAGTGGAACCGACACCCACACCGCCACCGGGTTGCCGCTGCTGTCGATCGCCGGCGAAAATCGACATGCCATAGCCCATTGGCGTGATACGTCGTCGAACATATAGGCAATGTCAGGTTCACGTTTGATGATGTCCGTTTTAACCGGTACGCCGTCTCTACCCACGAGGATCTTCACCCAGATCCTCCCCGTCACAAGAGAACCGGCAGCGGACTCGGGGAATTCGAGCTTCGCCTTCTCGATCATTCTGGGCTCGATCTTGACCGGTACAAAGTCGGGCGTCTGAGACACGACCGGTACCGCCCACATGATGAGGATGGCATGCAACAGGCCAAGAAACATTGATCTATAGTTGAGACGTGAAACCATGGTGTGTTCCTTCTGCCTTGGACTTCCACATTGATCCGCCCCACACATTGAAGCACAAATGCCCCTCATCCACTACTCCCGGACAAGAGGCATATGCATTCCAAAAATATTCCCCCACGTGGTAGGGTTGCAAGATACTGCAGCAGCGCGGTATTGTCAATTCAGCTTCGAATAGAAACTTACGTGAGGCAACGGGTTCAGCCCTCGTGCCTCAGTGCCGGCACGCGCTCGCGGATCCTGTTCATGATATGCGCACGCTGCGGTTTTGTGAGGAAGTGGCCAAAGGCAACGCGCTTCTTGTTCACCGGTCGTCCCGGTGTGGATGGCGCGAATTGGAGCACGATCGCCATCATCCGTTTCTCTTTACCTCCCGCGCTGAACGTCAGGAGACTGTCCGAAGCGTGCACGCCTCCCTGGGTCATGGTCCCTTCAGCTTCCGCCATGGAGGCGACATTCTGCACATCGACCTCCCTTCTATACCGGAGGCTCCCGATACCGACCGAGATCTCCAGATGCGGATAGTTGAGAGTCACTCCCTGCGTACCAAATACGCGCAACAGTCCGACCCACCAGAAGAACCCCAGGATCACGGCAGCAAGCGCAGGTGCGTAGAGCTTCATGCCCAAGGTCATCGTGTCCCAGGAGGTCGCGATCCCATACCCGAACACACCGGTACCGACCATGGTGAGCGCGACAATGGGTATCGCGGAGTAGGTCGAAAGCGATGCATCCAGAACGAACCCGGTGGCGGTCGACGTGAATTCGATCTCGTTCTCTTCCGCGGTATCCGTTATCATGACGTGCTCTCAGTACTTGAAAATGGATGGGTCGATTGCCATCCGGTGCCCTTCCCCCTCCGTGATCACCCGGCGCTGTGTAACGGCCGGACCAGAATCAGGTCCCGTTGAGCATCCGACCCCAGCATGAAGACATGATCACCCACCTCGGTGAATCCGAACTTGCGGTAGAATGCCTGCGCCCGCCAATTCCGTTCCCACACACCAAGCCACACAACATCGCAGGCGCGTGCTTCCAATTCGCGCAGACACGCGGCCATTAATTGCTGTGCGATGCCCTTGCCATGCCAGGGGCGGTCAACGTACAACCGCTGGATCTCTCCGGGCTGCTTCCCCACAACACACGCCGGAGCATGGTCCCAGCGCAGTTGTGCGAACGCGATCAAGTGTCCGTTCTCTTCGCAAACCAGCGTGTGCATCGCGGGATAGGAGATCTCGGCCAACTGCTGGGCTTCACCGTACGTGAGCGAACAGTGCCTCGCCATATCGTCAGCGCTGTTCATCGCTTCGAAAGTATCGCGGAAGGTTCGCTCGGCCAGTACGGCCAGAGCGCTCGCGTCGGAGGGTACGGCTTGCCGGATGGATGTCATCAGCTTCTCGAAGGTACGTGTCAATGTACGCCACGACACGGCCCTTGTCAAGACACCGAATAGAAACTTACGTGAGGCAACGGGGACACTTCTCTTCGTGCCTCCCCGTTGGCACAAGGCTGGAACCACAGACTGCGGGCTCTACAGTGGCGACGTGCGACACCGTGATGCAAGCAGACCCGTCGCCAGGCTCAGATCGAGGTCCGCCACAAGCAGCCCTTCCTGTCCGTACGGCTGATAACACTGCAGTGTGCCATCAGGACGTGCAATCGCCGATGTGGTCCCGGAACCCGGGCTTGCGCAGTTCACCGATGCGAAGTAACACGTGTTCTCCGCTGCACGGCACAGCACAGCCTTCTCATGGAATGTGTTGGCGGGATCAGCGAATGTGGCAGGGCGATAGCTTCCGGGCTCGGCAACATGCGCGTGCGGGTGGAATACGACCTGCGCACCCCGTCGCACTGCCCACCGTACCGTCTCGGGATACCGCCATCCTTCATGACAGATCACCACACCGAACGTCAATGCGCCGGCGGTGAAGACCCGACGCTCCGTTGCACGTGAAGGATACGTGATCTCTTCCGAGGGATCGAGTTGCGCTTTGTCCTGCCACCCGGCAACCGTGCCGTCCGCATCGATCACGCACGCTGTGATCTGCAGGCCCCGGTCCGTCACCCTCTCCGTGCCCAGGATCACCGTGATGCGCGCAGACCTGGCCGATGCCGACACTTCCTCCAGCGCGTGCTGGAGGAATGCGGGATCGGGTGGTGGCAGCGCACTCCCCGGCCAACGATATCCCGGCACGAAGCACTCGGGAAAGCAGACAACACTGGCGCCCTTCCTGCCTGCTTCTGCAACAGCCGATGTTGCAAGGCGCACGGATTCTTCCGGTGTCCCGGGTACGCGGATATTCGCAAGTGCGATACGGACGATACTCATGCCGACACCTTTCTACGGAATAGAACGTTGGTCCGTACAGGATCGCTCATCATGCACGCCCAATCTGCCCGGGGATGATCGCGTCTCATGCCGCATTCGGCAGCGGGAGTGCCGGGCGGCCGGCGAGTTTCTGGCCCAACCATGCTGCCGGAAGGTACGCGAAGACCAGGTCCACGACATTGAACCACATCGGTGCGGGAAGCATCATGGCGTTGGTGATACCGCCCACGAGGAACAAAGCGCCGACGATATATGCAGGGATCGTGGACTTGTCAGGAGCCAGCAGCCGGGCGACGAATGCGCCAGCCACGGTGCCCAGCGCGTGTGCCAGGAACGGAAAGATGAAGTGTTGCGGCTCGAAGAGGTGCATGGACGCCTTCAGGCCCTCCATGGTCGTGACGTCAGCACCAGCCGGCGGTGGGATCACCATCCCGCTGATCATGATGAGCCCCATATTGACCACACTTCCCACGATGAGGCCGAGGATCACCGATGCAGCGAAGCGCAGGAACCTGAGCATAGGACGACTCCGTAGAGTTGTGGAGGAGGGTGCGAGAATCCGGTGCTGCTGAATGTCCGGTGGCCCGAAGACACACCAACATCCAGGGTCATCAGACCCCATGGAGAGAACCGGCAGTTGCTCCGAAAGAGCCGCGTGAGGTCAGATGAGCCGTGCATTAGTCAACGTCGTGGGTGGGACGAAGGGTTCCCTGCTGAAAGACCATTCAACACCGCCTGATCCACACTGTGCCGCCGTGCCAGTCCGGGGAAAGATCATAACCGCTAGCTTTGGTATAGAACCGTACACCCTGTTCATTTGTCGGTGCCGGGGTCGTTCGAATGACAAACCGCGGCACCTGCACCTGATCACCGGCCTGTGTTGTTCCGTCCGGAATACGCCGACATCATCCTCTCCAGTTCTGCCTTCGAGATCGGCACCACGGATCCGTGGCGGAATGGGTAGGGAAAACTGAATTCCGGGGCAGCCGCAAATTGTCCGGTGCTGAGGTCGGTGCTGAGGAACGGAATGTAACCGAACGCGCCGGCACCGATCCGGTCGCCCACATTGTCCAGCAAGAGACACCACACCGGCGGTTCGCCGTTCGTAGCCGGCTTGAGCGGGAAACAGATCGGGCCTTCGAATTCCTTCAACTGCCCTGCAGTGAACTGTGGCATCTCCTGCCACGGCCCCATGAGCTTCCTGCTCGTTGCCATGCTGACCGTCTTCTTGTGGTCATCCTTCATGAAACGATAGTAGCTCTCACCGTCGTGCGTGATATTGATGTCAATGACATGATTCTCCTTCTCGACAAATATGAACGGCGTGCTGAAGGTGCGGAAGTCCTTTGTGTGCGCCGCCCAGATCCGCTGCTTCGCGAAGTTGTCGCGGCCGGTCGTTGAAGCCCAATACACCAGATAGTCCCCTGCTTCTTCGTCGTAGATCGCCTCCGGAGCCCAGACACAACCGGCATCATCCGGGGCAACGCGTGTGAGTCGTGGCGGCGTCCAATGTACCAGATCGTTCGACTCCCAGACGACGATGGACTTGCTGCCCGCGGTCATGTTGCGGGTCCAGTTACGGTTCCAATGAACGCACAGGTCGGTGGCGATCAGCCAGAAGTTTTGCCCGTCGTGGGAGCGCAGGAGATATGAATCGCGCACGCCTTTTTCGCCCACGTCGCTCACCAACACCGGCTCTCCTCCATTCAACGCTTCCCAGTGCCTGCCATCTTCACTGATCCCCATGTAGACCTGTTCGGACATCGGTGTGGTCTCGTCTCTGAACGTGGTCATGAGGTATCCCCCGCCTGCCGCGGGTGTTGTTGCGCTCGAAGAGTCTGGTGTATGCTGACCTGCAGAGCAACCGAAAACTGCGGACATCATCATCAAACAGCAGACATTCCTGATCATGCATCTCCATTCGCAAGTGCGTGGTGCGTGTCTGTGAAGGGGTGTGACGGTCAGAGACATCAATTGGACGAGAATGCCCGGAGTTCCTCGCTGCAATAGCACACGATCGTGCATGCTACGGTGCATGTGGTCCCCCTGTCAATCATGGTGGACCCTGGTTTGCTTGATCCCATCCCGTATCGCATCTTCAAGGATATCGACCCGTATGTCTGCGAGCTTTCGAAATTTGATGCAATACCCGGTGATGCTTGCTTTGCCGAGGGTCTTTCCATACATCCTGGCGAGGTACTTCTTGTCGTCGATTCCAAGGATATACACGGAGAGCCCCGTCGTATTCGCGCTGAGACCGATCTGATAGAACTCTTTCGTCTTTCCGTTCGCGTACGTCCGTGTCTGAGTTCCGTATCCAATGTTGGGATTCGAAACGATCTTACCTGTATCGTCCCTGCCGTCCAGGAACCAGAGTTTGCATTTCGGCATGAGCGCCAGAATGGCCCGGTGCAGTGCCTGCATCTCGCTCCGTTTCGGCTCGGGTTGACCGGCAATGTAGTCGCTGATGCGTTCTTTCGTACTCATCAAAACTCCTTCCCTTTCCGCCCCCCGGTAGTGTTGTGTGCCACCACCGGGACTCCGTTGCCATCAGGGAACCCACTGTGCGGGCCGCCCACTTTGCTGCAATCGTCAACGCATTCGCAACCTCATACGTATGTCATGGTCGACTTCATTGCTGCAACGATGCACGCGCCGTATCGGACGCATGCTATTTGTCCGGATCGAATGTCGACTGGCGGATCTCCGCATCAAGTTGTGTGGTGATCGCGTCCACTGCCGGCAATTCCCGGTCCTTCTCATCCACGGTCAACGAGAAGACCGCCTGCATCCATTTCAGTCCGCTGCCCCGGATGCCGAAATGCCAGAATCGGATGAACGTAGCATGCTCCGGGGATCCGCCGCTCGTCGTAAATCGCTTGAAGGCACGATCATGCGTCAACTCCTCGACCGGGGTCTCGGATGGTCCGCCCGTGAGCCGCATCAGCGCTTGCGCGGAAGCTTCCTTTGCATGTGCCGGAACATTGCTGTTCACAACCGTGAGCCGCAACGTCATCGGCGTGGGAGCGGTCTGGAACAGGACGATGGTGTGCTCGTCGTCGCGCGATTCCTGCCAGGCGTCGGGTGCGCGGAAGATGACGGCGCCGTTATGGAAATTGATCTCTCTCATGACCCTTTCGAGGTGTATCAAGGAATGTACGCTGTGGTGGCCCGATTGTCAAAGCCTATCGGAGTAGCGCATGGGGAGCGCCCCGACACCGGCATTTCGCGCCCCCCCCTGCAATGGGATCATCGATGGCATTTGTAGGGGCGGTGCATGCACCGCCCCACTCGGCATCTCCCCGTGCGCCACCACCTCCCTGCATTCATTCAATGATGGCATGGTCGGGGTGAAGCCTCGCTGGGGCATCTCCCCATGCGCCACCACCAGTCTACTGAAGGAGGACTGCTTCTTGTCTTCCTTCTGCCCTCTTCCTTCTTCCTTTCCCTGCCTTACCTCCAGCCGGCGCGGATGTAGGACGGAACGTCCGGCTCATCCTTGAAGAAGTCGCCGGCTTTTCCTGCTGATATTGCCCAGCGGTCCAGCCAGGAGATCCCATACTTCTTGTACACCGTGATGGGTGTGCGATACGCCTCGTCCTTCAGCACCGTAGCCAGGTCCGCGAACGTGTAGCCGTTCTTCATGATCATGGAAAGCAACTGGCCGATGTGATCGGCGTTCAACCTGCTCGCATGGATGAGCAGCACCTGCGCGATGGGCCGTCCGAAGAGATTGACCGATTGCCGCTCGTAGTACTGCAGTTTCTTCTCGAGATACTCCACGTACTCCCGCCCGATCTTCTTCGCGTCCGCCGTATCGCGCCGTGCATAGGCACGGTGATACATGGCAGCGAACATGTAGTCGTCGTTGTCGATGGTGACAGGCGCGGTTACGTAGTTGCGCCCGGCGAGGAACGTGCTCAACGAATCGGCCACTTCTTTCGTGCTGCCAAGATACAGGAACGGATGACGGAAATGGCGCAGCGTCCTGCCGCGGCGGTACAGGAGATCCTTTGTCACGGCCTCGCCTCGGATGACATCCGCGAAGTACTCCACGCAGGTGATCTTGTTGATGTCGGGGTGTGAGTAGGTGTGGTTCCCGAGATCCAGACCGGTGTCGAGCCACTGTTCGAGCAACGAAACACGGAAAGGGGAGAGACCGCTGCTGTCGTGAAGCTTTTGCTCGTTCACGAAGCCTATCGCGGGGGCGTGCGCCGCCGCGAGTCCGCGCGTGAGGTTTGTGATGATCTCACGCTGGTAGCTCGTGTCGGGGATGCCGTAGGCGACAACAGGGAGGTCGTCGACCGTCACGCACAGTTTCTTGGTCTGTCCCGAAGCCACGGAGGCTGCGAGCAGGCAGATCAGGATGAGACTCTTCATTCTCCCTCTCTATCTATGTAAGGTCCAGGGTGTCGGTTAGGCGCCAGCGGCCCGACTCGGCTGTTCCGACAAGCTGCGTCGGAGAGGCGCCGGGGAGTGCCCCGACTCGGTTTCTCAAAATTCTTCGATCCACTGCATACACCACGATCACGGTCAGGCGTCCACGGAGTGTAGGGGCGTTGCATGCACCGCCCCTACGCATGCATCTCCCCGTGCGCCACCACCTGACGCCATGCCGCAAGGAGGGCACACTGGTTGAAGGCCTGGGGGCATGGTGCTCCAGCGATTTCTCGCTGTGTCGAAGGCAGTTGTCTTCGGTTTTGTTCGCCTATGGCAGAAGAGCTACGAGAAATTGATGGAGCACCAGACCCCCAAGCCTACACTGATACAGCTTCCGTGGGGACGACGGCGGCGAGCTCGGTGAGGAACTCCATGCTCCGCGCGATCGCCGCGGCGGAATCGGTGCCGGCATTGAGCGGCACGACCACGCGCAGCAGCGCGTCTGTCTGATTCAGTTTGACGCCGCGGTCCCGTTTGCGCGAGAGCATCGTCATGAGGTCCTGGAAGACTTCGGACCCATAGAATGCCGTGTCTTCTTGCGGCGGGAAATGCACTTCCAGCCGATCGGTGTCCAGATGCAGCTTCGAGAACCCGATCTTCGCCGCCAAGAGCTTGAGACGGATCACGCCGAAGAGGCCTTCTACCTGGTAGGGGATACGCCCAAACCGGTCGCGTAGTTCGTTCCCGATCTCTTCGAGCTGTTCGTTGCTCGTGAGTGCATGAAGCCGGCGGTAGATGGCGAGGCGTTCACTCTCGCCTGGAATATAGTCTTGCGGAATGAGCGCTTCGATCTCGGCCTCCACCACAACCTGCCGCCCGCTCGTGAGGAGCGATACGTCGTCGGGGAAGAGCTCCGCGAATTCGTCGCGCTTGAGCTCGTGCACGGCCTCATCCAGCAGACGCGTGTACGTTTCGAAGCCCATGGCTTCGATGAAGCCGCTCTGCTCGCTGCCCAGCAGGTTGCCCGCCCCGCGGATCTCGAGGTCGCGCATGGCGAGGTTCAGCCCCGAGCCAAGCTCGGTGAACTCCTGCATCGCCTGCAGCCGCTGCAACGTGGTGCGCCCCAGGACCGAAACGGGCGGCGTGATGAGATACGCATATGCCTGCTGGTTGGAGCGTCCGACGCGCCCGCGGAGCTGATACAGTTCGGCCATGCCGAAGTGGTCGGCACGGTTGATGATGATGGTGTTGGTGTTGGGAATGTCCAACCCCGATTCGATGATCTTCGTGGTGATCAACAGGTCGATCTGCTTCTCGAGGAACGCCATCATCACATCCTCGAGCTCGGTCGCTTTCATCTGTCCGTGCGCGGCACGCATGCGGACGTCCGGCAGGAGGCCGCGCAACCGCTCGGCGACCTCATCCATGTTGTGGACCTTGTCGTGCACAAAGTAGACTTGTCCACCACGGACGATCTCACGACGGATGGCCTCCTGGATGATCTCATCGTTCCACTGCGTGATCTCGGTCTGGATGGGGAGACGGTTGCGCGGCGCGGTGGCAATGATGGAGAGGTCGCGTGCCCCCATGAGCGAGAAGTGGAGGGTGCGCGGGATCGGCGTGGCGGTCAGCGCCAGGGTGTCGATCTGCGTACGGAGGTGCCGCAGTTTTTCCTTCGCGGCAACGCCGAAGCGATGCTCCTCATCTATAATGAGGAGGCCGAGGTCTTTGAACTTGATGTCTTTGGAGAGCAGCCGGTGGGTGCCGATCACGATGTCCACGCCCCCGGCCTTCATCCGCTCGACGATCGCGTCCTGCTCCTTCTTGGGCGTGAAGCGGGAGAGCGATTCCACACTGACGCCGTACCGCGCCACACGGTCGCGGAAGGTGTTGGCATGCTGAAGCGCGAGAATGGTTGTGGGCACCAGGATCGCGACCTGCTTCCCGGCCACGACGGCCTTGAACGCGGCGCGCACGGCAACCTCGGTCTTGCCGAACCCGACGTCGCCGCAGATGAGCCGGTCCATGGGGGAGGGGCCCTCCATGTCCCGCTTCACCTCCACGGTGGCTTTGGCCTGATCGAGGGTGTCTTCGTACATGAACGAAGCCTCGAGTTCCGTCTGCCAGGGGGTGTCGGCAGGGAACGAGAACCCTTCCAGATGCTTCCGCCGCGCGTACAATCCGATGAGTTCGCGCGCGATGTCCTTGACCCGCTTCTTGGTCCGCTGCTTGAGCCGGTCCCACTCGCCGCTGCCGAGCCGGTGGAGCACCGGCACGTGTCCGTCCTTGGAGGAGTACTTCTGCAGCTTGTTGATGAAGCTGATGTTCACATACAGCGTATCGTTCTCGGCATACAGCACCGAGGCGACCTCCATGGGGATGTCGCGGACATGAATGGTCTTCAGTCCGGCGAATTTGCCGATGCCGAAGTCCTCGTGCACGACGTAGTCGTTCTTGCGAAGCTGGGTGAGTTCTTTCTCGGTGATCCCTTTGAACTTCGCCTTGCGGCGGGTGCCGCGTCGCTTGATGCGGCCGAATGCCTGGTGCTCGGTGAAGACCGCCAGCTTACGAGAGGGGAGGAGGAACCCTTCGTGGATGGCCTCGAGGGTGAACCGCAGTGCCTCGATGTCGGGCGGGGTGATGTCCTCGAGTCCGGCGGCCGCCGTGGCCAGAAGTTCCCGGACGCGCGCCATTTCCGAATGGCTGTCGCAGGTGATGATGACGGCATATCCATCGGCCTGGCGTTCGGCGATGTCGCGCGCCATCATCTGCACGCTGCCGTTGAAGGCCGGCTGGGCCCGACCTCCGGCATCCAGGGTGCTGGCGGTAGGATCCAGCGCCGTGCAATGGAGCCGGGGGAACAGGGCAAGGACCTCTGCGAAGTACTCGCGGGTGTGGTAGCGGGCGGGGGCGGATGCAGGGAGCTTCGTCAGGGGCTCTTCGTGCAATAACGGCTCCAGCAAAACGAGCAATGCACCATCCGCCAGATAGTCCAGCAGGATCCCGTCCTGCGGATGGTCGTGCAGCTCGGTGTCCAGCACATCCGGCACAAGCAACGCCGTGGCAAGCGACCGTATGGAGCGTTGGGAACCGACATCGAACTCACGGATGCTCTCGACCTCGTCCTCAAAGAACTCGATGCGAATCGGGTTCTCACCCACGAATGGAAAGACATCCACGATCCCACCCCGCACGGCGTACTCGCCGGGCTTCTCTACGATGTCGCACCGGTCGAAGTGGAACTTGTTGAGCGTGCTGATGGTCTCCTGGAACCCGGCCAGCGTTCCGGTCTCGAGTACGAGGGCTTCGGTGCGGACGGTGTCGGGGGAGGGGAGGCGATGGATCGCGCCGCCGGCATGGGTGACGACGAAGCTGACGTCGCCGCTGGTGAGCGAGCGCAGGGTGTGAACGTCGTGCAGCTCCCGGCTTCGCTCGGTGAGAAGCGCATCGGATTCCTCGCGTCCGACGAACAATCGGACGGTGTCCAGCGAGGCCAGTGCGGCGAGATCGTCGGAGACCCTGACGGCGGCGTCTTTCTCGGGGACAATGACGAGGATCTGCCTCTGGGTGCGGCGCTGGAGTTCGGTGAGGACGAGGGCAGCGAGCGACCCGGCGAGGCCGCTTGCTGTGGTCGTCGACCCGGGCTCGAGGCGCGAGACGGCGGCTTCGAGTTCTTTGACGAATGGGTCGTCGGTGAGCAGGTGGGGGAGTATCGGATTCATCAGACTACGAATTGTCGATCTTCAATGGGACGTATCGGAGAGGCGCCCGGGGAGCGCCCCGACTCGGTTTCTCCAAATTCTTCGATCAGCTGCATACACCACGATCACTGTCAGGCGTCCACGGAGTGTAGGGGCGGTGCATGCACCGCCCCTACACGGGCATCTCCCCGTGCGCCACCACCTTGCTTCGATCACTCAAAGAAAGCAGACGCTCGACGCACCTCGCTGGGGCATCTCCCCGTGCGCCACCACCATACTACTAAGAGAGAGAGAAGGCAATAACGGACATCACAAGCCGGGAGAGGATCAACCGGCAATGGCGCCACGCACGAAACCGCCCGCAGCATCGATGCGGCGACGCGCCTCATCAAGCGTCACGCCCGCCTTCACCATCACGATCGCACTCTTCACATGCCCGCCTGCTTTCTCCAACGCTACGGTGGCGCCATCATAGTCGATGCCCGTCGCCATCATCACGATGCGCTTCGAACGCTCCACGAGCTTCTGGTTCGTGAGCTGCAGGTCCACCATCATGTTCTCATACACCTTCCCCATGCGTACCATCGACGTGGTGGTGAGCATGTTCAGGACGAGCTTCTGCGCGGTGCCCGATTTCATCCGCGTGGATCCCATGAGCACTTCGGGGCCGACTTCGGGACAGATGGCGACGTCGACCTCGAGATCGAAATCCTTGCGCGGGTTGGTCGTGACATACAACGTCTTCGCCCCGAGCTCGCGCGCCCGCGCAACAGCAGCCACGACGTACGGCGTACGCCGGCTCGCGGCGATCCCGCATACGGTGTCGCGTTCTGTCACATTCAACGCATCCACATCGCGCCGTGCCTGCTCCGGATCATCCTCGGCACCTTCCACGGACTTGAACATCGCCGACTGTCCGCCGGAGATCACGCCCACAACGAGCTCGGGCGGTGTGCCGAATGTCGGGGGACATTCCGAAGCATCCACAACGCCGAGACGGCCGGATGTGCCCGCGCCGAAGTAGATCAGCCGTCCGCCGCTGCGGAACGACTCCACGATCAGCTCGACGCCTTTCGCGATCCACGGGATCTCATGTTCCACAGCAAGCGCAACTCGCTTGTCCTGGTCGTTGATGAGGCGGAGGATCTCCTCCACACTCAGGCTGTCCATGGCAATGGACGCAGGGTTGCGCTGCTCGGTGAGCAGCTTTGCGAGCGCATCCGAAAGGTCTTTACTCATAGGAGATTCTTATCTACAATAACGGTTATAGAAATTATGGTCTGTTCATTGGCACCACCAGGATCGCTTTCCCGACGAGGCCGCATTCTTCCGCTTCCGGAAATGCTACCGGCACGCTCGCCGCCACGACCCGCCCCGTCTTCATCCTCATCTCCCTGATCTCCCCCTCAAGGTCCCCTCCCTTGTACGCGATCAGCACCGGCGGTGTGACACGTACGATCCCTCCGGCATCGTCCACCGCCGGCGGTGCATCCGGGATCTTCTTCAAATATGGCTTGGACCACTTCACCAACTCGGCAAGCGGCGCCACGCCTCTCGCAACCACCACATCAAACTTCCCCCTCCGTGGATCGATGATCGCCTTTTCCTCCGCCCGCCCCGCGATCACTTCAACGCGCGCCGCTAATCCCATGCGCGTCACGATGTCTTCCACTGCAGTACACTTCTTCTGAATGGAATCGAGAAGCCCTACGGTCCATCCGGGATTAACGATGGCCAAAGGTATCCCCGGCAATCCACCACCCGAACCCAGATCGATGACCCTGATCTCTTCCGGGAGCCGGATCCGGAACAACATGGAGAGAGCATGCAGCACATGCCCGCCCCAGATGTTCTCCTGGTCCTTCCTCGAAACCAGGTTCACTTTCGCATTCCACTCCAGCAACAGCGACACGTACTGCTCGAGCTGCTGTACCATGCCGTCGGTCAGGTCGAACCCGTTCTTCCGGCAGATGACTTGCACATCCTGTGAATGTTTCACGTGAAACATCACCTCATAAGTGAGATCATGAGTACCGACACATCGGCCGGCGTGACTCCGCTGATGCGCATGGCCTGGCCGATGGAGGCCGGCCGCACCTTTGTCAACTTTTCCCTTGCCTCGTTGCTGAGCGACCTCAGCGCATGATAGTCCATGCCGTCAGGTATCCGCATGGATTCGCTCTTCTGAAACTGCCTGATCTGCTCGTCCTGCCTCTTCAAGTACCCCTCGTACTTTACTTCGGTCTCTACCCGGGAGAAGACGTCCCTGTCAGAGATGACCGCGGCCATAACGCCGCTCTCCCTCACCATGGGGATGGCGACGATGTCCTTGAGTGTGACCTCGGGCCGCTTCAACAATCCAAGGAGTGTCTCGCTCTCCGGGATGTTGCCGTCGAGCCGGTCGCCGAATGCCGCAGCGATCTCTCTTCCGGCGATCCTGACCATGGCGAGATATTCTTTCGCTGATGAGATCGCCCGCTCCTTCGTATCGAGCTTCGCGATGACGCCAGCAGAAACAAGTCCGAGTGCCGCACCCTTCCTCATGAGTCGGGTGTCGGCGTTGTCCTGCCTCAGCGCCAGACGATACTCCGCCCTGGACGTGAAGATCCGGTAGGGCTCTTCGGTGCTCTTGTTGATGAGGTCGTCGATGAGCACCCCAATATACGCCTCACTCCTGTCCAGAGTGAATGGGTCGGCAGCTTTCACTTTGAGCGCCGCATTGATGCCGGCGACGATACCCTGCCCTGCCGCTTCTTCATACCCGCTCGTCCCATTGATCTGCCCGGCGAAGTAAAGTCCCTTCACCAACTTGGTCTCCAGGGTGTGACACACCTGGTGCGGCGGGAAGAAGTCGTACTCAACAGCATACCCCGGTCGAACCATCTTCGCATGGCGGAGCCCGGCGATGGTGTGGATGGCTTTCTCCTGTACATGGGCAGGCAAGCTGGACGAGAAGCCGTTCATGTACACGATGGTGGAGTCATACCCCTCGGGCTCGAGGAAGATCTGGTGTCGCTCACGGTCGGCAAAGCGGTTGATCTTGTCTTCGATGGATGGACAGTACCTCGGCCCAACACCCTTGATCCTCCCGGTGAAGAGCGGCGAGGCATCGAACCCGGTACGGAGGACATCATGGGTGTGAGCGTTGGTGTGGGTCAGGTACATGGGGATCTGCCGGTTGCCGATCCGCTCGTTCCTGAAAGAGAATGGCGTCGGCTCTTCGTCACCGGGCTGTACCTCGGTCTCCTCCAGGTCGATGGTGGTCAGGTCGAGCCTGGGCGGTGTCCCGGTCTTGAGACGCCCGGCCACAAACCCGAGTGCAGTGAACTTCTCGGTGAGCCCGACCGATGCCGGTTCGCCGAAGCGCCCACCGGTGGTGGATGTCTCACCCGTATGCATGAGTCCGTTGAGGAAGGTGCCGCTGCAGAGAACAAGCGAGGTACACGAGAAACTTGCCTCACCATTGATGGCCACACCTTGGACGGCGCCATCCTCCACGGTGAGGTCGGAGAGGAACCCCGTGATGACATCGAGACCAGGCTGCATCTCTACCCTGCGCCTCGCCTCCCTGCTGTACCACTCCCTGTCGTTCTGCGATCTTGGCGACCACACGGCTGGCCCCTTGGATGTGTTCAGCATCCGGAAATGGATCCCGGTGGCGTCAGCGATCTGCCCCATTTCGCCGCCCAGGGCGTCGATCTCGCGCACGAGGTGGCCTTTGGCGGATCCTCCGATGGCGGGGTTGCACGACATGCGGCCGATGGCGGCTGGGTCCATGGTGACCAGGACGGTCTGGCACCCCATGCGGGCGGAGGCCAGCGCAGCTTCGATGCCTGCATGGCCGCCTCCCACCACCACGACGTCGTACCTATGTTTCACGTGGAACATTCACCGCCTTTGCTAGTTGCCTATGGCAAAACAATCGGAGAGGCACCCGGGGAGTGCCCCGACTCGGTCTGGTCTGCTCGGTGTCGCGCCCGGGGAGTGCCCCGACTCGGTTTCTCCAAATTCTTCGATCAGCTGCATACACCACGATTACTGTCAGGCGTCCACGGAGTGGAGAAACCTCGCTGGGGCATCTCCCCGTGCGCCACCACCTGACCAATTTCCTCTACGAAAGCACCATGCCCCAGAGCCTACGCCGAACGCCTACTTCCCGATGCAGAATCGTTCGAAGATGTGGTTGAGCACTTCTTCGGACGACACTTCGCCGGTGATCTCCGCCAGAGCCGATGCGGCCTCGCGGATATCGAAAGCCAGATACTCTTCGGTCGCACCGCTCTTCAGTCCGGCCAACGCCCTCTCGAGTGAGGCGTGCGCCTTCGTGAGTGCGTCACGGTGACGTTCGCTGGTGATGCATATCTCCTCGCTTCCAAGCGCCCCGTCTCCCGTTGCCACCCGCGCAAGCTGAGCGCGAAGCGCATCGAGTCCCTGACCGGTGCGTGCCGAGATCGGGGAAACAATACCCGACGTCTCGCCTCGCATCGATGCGACTTCCGGCCCCGGCCACGCGGGCAAGAGATCACATTTGTTGAGCACAGGTATGAAGTGTTGTTCGTCGCTATGGACCGACATACGCTTCAAATGTTCAGCAACGTCCGGAGAGACAGATGCGTCCATGACGTGCACAAGAATGTCTGCGCCACTTGCCGCACTGCGCGAGCGCTCAACACCGATCTGCTCGACCTGATCAACGGTCTCGCGCAGACCGGCGGTATCCGTGAGGAGAAAGAGGATGCCCTCGATGACGATGCTTTCCTCGAGCGAGTCGCGCGTTGTGCCGGGCACGGGCGTAACGATGGCGCGGTCCTGGCGGAGGAGAGCATTGAACACACTGGACTTGCCGGCATTCGGCTCACCGGCGAGAACAACGCGGACGCCGTCACGATAGATCCGTCCGTGCGCATAGGAGGCGAGCAGGGCGCCACATCGTGTTCGTATCGCCGTGATCCGCTGCTCAACATCCTGCGCGGTGATCAGGTCGAGGCCTTCCTCACTGAAATCGAGCTCTAGTTCCAATAACGCACATAAGTCCATCATCTCCGCCCGGAGCGAGCGGACAGCTCCGCCCAGGCGACCCGCAAGCTGCTCGAGCGAGACCCGGTGTCCCCGGCGGCTTCGCGAGGCAATGAGGTCCGCAACGGCCTCGGCCTGCGACAGATCGATGCGGCCGTTCAGGAATGCACGACGCGTGAATTCGCCCGGCTGCGCTGGCCGCGCACCAGCTTCCATCACGAGGCGCATGATCTCACGCGTGACGTACGAGCCGCCATGACAGGAGATCTCGATCATGTCCTCACCGGTGTACGAGCGCGGGGAACGGAAGACCGTCACCAGTACTTCGTCGAACCGCTCTTCGCCGGGCCCGACGATGCTGCCATGGTGCACCGTGTATCCGGCGGCACTATCGAGCGGGACCGCCCCACGAAACACACGGTCCCCTATCCCGATCGCGTCCGGACCGCTCACACGCACGATGGCGAGAGCGCCGGCACCAGGTGGTGTCGCAATAGCGGCTATAGAATCACGCACTTCATCAACCATGGACCGCGTCGATCCGTCATTGTTCAACAGCTATCCGGCAGCATCATGCCGGCGACTGCCGTGCTTTCTTTAGTGAGCCGGGCACGGTGACAGCTCCGGCGTGCCGTGCTTTCCTTCAGGTGAGCCGGCCGGTGACAGCAGCTCCCCCCGCTGCCGTGCTTCCTTTCGAGTGAGCCGGGCACGGTGACAGCACCCGCCGGGGTGCTCCCAGCGAGGTTTCTCCACTCCGTGGACGCCTGACCGGTCTCGTTGTGTATGCCGCCGATCGAAGAATTTGGAGAAACCGAGTCGGGAGCCCCCGGCGGGTGCCCTCCGATACATCGCGAGCGAGAAACCTCGTTGGGGCATCTCCCACGGCGCCACCACCAGATTGCTTTCTGCAGGGAAAGCCTATCATTCTACGGATTTCCACGTACAGGCGCAACGCGCGGCCAGATCCAGGATCGTCGATCCGATGCGCTGAAAAGCAAAGGGCCCACCAGACAGGTGGGCCCACGAGAGACTCTTCATGTATGCAGCACCGGTTACTTGAGCTTCGGCAGATCCTTCGAGATCTTGCTCATCCACCCGCCACCACCCTTCTTCGGCTCGACCTTCCGCAACGGCTCGTCCTTGTGCTGCGCGTTGAACCAGTACTGCTGTCCGATGCTCAACACGTTGAACACCAGATAATACAGGTTCAACCCCGACGGCAGACTGCTGAACAGCAGCGTCATCATGATCGGCATCATCCAGACCATCGCCTTCTGACGCGGATCCGTCACCGTCTGCTTCTGCTGCACGAACATCGTGATGCCCATGATCAACGCGAGGCCACTCAGAGTATCCATCCCGATCAGCGGGATCCGGAACGGCAACGTGGCGATCACATCAGGGATCGAAAGGTCGGTGATCCATCCCACGAACGACGCCTGGCGCAACTCGATCGACGAACGGAAGACCGAATACAGCGCGAACAGGATCGGCATCTGCAGCAATAACGGCAAACAACCGGCAGCCGGGTTCACACCGTACTCCTTGTACAGCTGCATCACCGCCGTGTTCATCTTCTGCGGATCGTCCTTGTACTTCTCCCGCACCTCGGTCATCATCGGGGTCAACGCCTGCATCCGGCGCATCCCCTTCATGCTCGACTTCGTGAGCGGGTGCAGCGCGAACTTGATGATGATCGAGAACACGATGATCACCAGCCCGTAGTTCGGAATGAACATCCGCAGGAACTGCAACAAGGGGATCATGACGAACTCGGAGATCGGGCGGATGATCCAGGCTGCGCCCAGGTTCATCGTCCCCTCCACCCCGCGGCCCATCGCCTTCACCGTATCGTATTCCAGCGGGCCCAGGTACACATCCATCGACGCACGCTCCTTCACGGAACCCCGGAACGGCATCTTCAGGGCCAGCGTGTAGCTTTCGATCGCACCATGGTCCGCCGCCGTCTTGTGGGTCCCTTCCAGGAACGCCCCCTCACTCTTCGGGGTCCCCGGCAACATCGCCAGGAGGAAGTACTTGTTCCGGGTCGCAAGCCAATCCGTTGCGCCCGTGATATCCTTCTGCACCGTCTCCCCGGCCGTGCTCGCATCCACCTCGGTCATCTCACCGCCGGCATGCACGTACCCCATCGCAAAACTCGACTCGTCCACGCTGTTCTGCTCGGCATACCGGAGGCCGTGTTCCCATACGATCTGATACTCGTACGCCACCACGGAATCCATCTTCTCGAACTGGAAGTCCGCACCGAACAGGTACGACCCGTTCCGGAACGTGAAACTCTTTACCAACCGTCCACCATTGGTGACCGGAAGCACCATCGCCACCTTCACCGAATCCGTGCCGGTGAGCGTGATGGTCTTCCACCGCGGACCCTCAACATCAAACACCAGGTTCTTCGTATCGATCAGCTTGCCGTCGTTCGATGTGAAGAGCAGACTCAGGTCGCCACCCTTGTCAAAATCCACGAGCTGCACCGGCTTGCCGTTCCACGCCTTGTATCCGCGCAACTCCCACTTCCGCAGAAGCCCACCCTTCGTCGTCAACTCCGCCGTGTACAGGTCGGTCTTGATGATGACGATCTTCTCGTCACCCTTGTCGCGGCCGGCGAAGAACGTGCCGAGCTTGTCAGACATCACGCCGCTCTTGACAGGGGCCGCCACCGGGACCGGCTCCGCGGCGACGGGCTTCTGTGCAACGGCATGGGTGCTATCCGGTCCGTGCGCAGGCTGTGTCTGCGGGGCGGGCGACTGCCACCACATCCACGCAATAAGGATGACACCTATCAGCACGAAGCCCAGCGTTGATGACCTATCCATACAAACCCTCGTAGAGAATCATGTGATCAGGCGGGGTCGTAGCCGCCCGGATGAAAAGGATGACAGCGGCCGATGCGCTTGAGCGCGCGCCAGGATCCGCTGAGGACGCCATACTTGTATACGGCGTCAATGGCATATTGTGAGCAGGTCGGCGTGAAACGACACGTATTGGGCGGGAGGAACGGCGAGATGATGATCTGGTACAGCCGGACGAGCCCGACGACGAGTTTACGCGCGATCGTACTGTTCGATCCGTTCCCGGACCCTCCGGCAGAATCCGGCGATCTCGGTACGGACGGGTTGGAGGGTGAGCCGTTCGACATGCGCGTCACTCTTGGGTCGAAACACGAAGACGAGATCTGCAGATACCCTATGATGCTCCACTGCGGCCCGCAGAGGCTCGCTCTCAAGTCGGAATGCTTCACGCATCAGCCGACGGAACCTGTTGCGACGGACGGCATGGAACCGTTTGTGGGAAACCGCGTAACCGGCGCGAAACACTGGCTGCTCCGAAGCCTCCAGGAGGTACAGACACTGGATGAGCGTTCCGCCCGCCCGGGATCCCCGGGTGAACACACGGTCGAAACTCTCGTGGCCGCGGAGCGTGCCTTCGCGTTTCACCTACCGCCGTTCGTCACTGATCGTCAACTTCTTCCGTCCGCGCGCGCGGCGACGGGAAAGAACCTTGCGGCCGTTCTTGGTCGCCATACGCTCACGAAAACCATGCGTGTTGCGACGCTTTCTCTTATGCGGCTGAAATGTGCGCTTCATTGGACACCGTCCCGACGTGCGTGTATAACCTGAGAAAATTGGACTAAGCAACACAACATAATGAAAAGCGATTTCAAGTTCAACCCCGAAGAACGCAAAATGGCAAAGAATTCTCTTGCGCACCCCCGTCCCAATATTGTATTATCGGGAGAAGACAGGTCTTGTAGATGATGTGGATAACTTGTGCGCTTTGGAGCTTCCCCCCAATTTCCGGCAAAACCTGCTTCCACGATTCGCACACTCATAACCCTCTAAACAAGAAAATTCCTGTAACCGGCAGTATTGCAACAACTTACAGCAACTTGCTGCCGTGTGCATATGTGGATAAATTGTGAAAACGAATGCTCACCTTTGACCATTCCACATCTGTGAATAACAATGTGGATAACCGGGCGGATCTGATGAACAACCTCGCATCTTCTTCTGTGCCAGAGGGTAACGGCCCAGCACGCGGTCAACACCCCTCAGAGCTCGAACAGGCCCAACGCGTGTGGGCTGCCTGCCTCGACCTCATTAAAGAGCGGGTGAACTCGCAAAGCTTCAAGACCTGGTTCGAACCCATCGTCCCCCAGAACCTCCAGGGCGGTACCCTCATTGTTCAGGTCCCCAGCCAGTTCTTCTACGACTGGCTCGAAGAACACTATTATACCATCATCAATACAACCATCACCCGGGTCCTCGGCCCCGATGCTGCCCTGGAATACTCCGTCCGCACGGAGGAGTCGCCGGTGGATGTGGACTATTCACCCATCATCGCCTCCCCTATCCGGCCTCTCCAGCCCCCGACACAGCCGGCTCCTCAACCCCCCGCTCCGCGGATCTCATCGAAGGCTTCTACACGGGATATGAATTTTCAAACTACCCTGAATCCCCGATATACCTTCGATAATTTCATCAAGGGAGATAGCAATCAGCTCGCCCGCGCTGCTGCCTCTGCCGTGTCCAATAACCCCGGCGGAACGTCCTTCAACCCCCTCGTTATCTATGGCGGCACGGGCCTCGGCAAAACACATCTCATCCAGGCCATCGGCAACCATGCCCTGAGCACCGGCAAGGCCCGCCGCGTGATGTATGTGTCCAGCGAGAAGTTCACCGTGGAGTTCGTGGACGCGATCCAGACCGACCGCATCAGCGACTTCTCCAGTTTCTACCGCAGCATGGACATCCTGATCGTGGACGATATCCAGTTCTTCTCCGGCAAGGAAAAGACCCAGGACAACTTCTTCCATACGTTCAACGAACTCCATCAACTCGGCAAACAGCTCATCCTGTCCTCCGACCGTCCGCCCAAGGAACTGAAGGGCCTGGACGACCGGCTCCTTTCCCGCTTCCAGTGGGGCCTGACGTCGGATATCCAGCCCCCTGACCTCGAGACGCGTATCGCCATTTTGCGCAAGAAAAGCGAGGATGATAGCATCGAGCTGCCCCAGGATGTGGTCGAATTCATTGCGGCGAATGTCACAAGCAATATCCGCGAGCTCGAGGGATGCCTGATCAGCGTCCTTGCCCGGGCTTCCCTGGAAGGCCGTGAAATCAACCTGGACCTCGCCCGGGACGTTCTCAAAGTGGTGGTGGGCGACGTCCGCACACCCATCACGATCGAAAGCATCCAACGAACCGTCTGCGAATACTTCAGCGTCCCGGAAGATATGCTCCGGGCGAAGACGCGCAAACAAGAGATCGTGAATGCCCGCCAGATCGCGATGTACCTGGCCAAGGAACTCACGAATGCTTCACTCAAGACCATCGGATTACATTTCGGCGGGCGCGATCATAGCACCGTCATCCATGCCTATCAGTCCGTTGAGGACCAGATGCGCGTGGATTCGAAATACCAGACCCATGTAACGCAGATAAAACGTCGTCTACAGTTGCTCGGACACGTTTAATGTTAATTGTAGGTGCACGAAGGTGTCTGTATGCTGTGAACAGGTGTGGATGACAGGTGTACAGGTACCAGAATCAGAGAAGTTGTAACACAACCCGGCTGCAAATGTACACAACGTGGATATCTTTCCACACTCCGCTTCCTCATCCATCGCTTGAGGTCACGATGTCCTGTTGTTCGACCCTCAGAGCTTGTGCGACGGCGGATGACGCAATCAACATATCCACACCGTATATTAGTAATCTTATCTGTATACATATATAAGAATATTGGATTATAATAGGGTTTTTCCGTACATTTACGGGGATATTCTCATTTCCGCATCACATGTTCTAGCCCGAAGGAGATCACCATGAAATTTACGGTCGGCACCTCGGACCTTCAGCGCATTCTGGGCAAGCTGGGGGGTGTTATTCCTTCCAAATCCCCGATGCCGATCCTCGAGACGTTTCTGTTCGAACTGGTGAACAACGTTTTGAGCATCACGGCGACCGATCAGATCATATCGTCCACCATCACCCTTGAGGTCAAAGGCGAAGAGGACGGTAAAATAGCAATTCCGGCGAAGCGGCTGACGGACACGATCCGTTCGCTCCCGGCGACGGAGGCGGTGTTCGTCATCGATGTCGTGGCAAACAAGATCAAGATTTCCACGCCGACCGGCGAGTATTCGCTGTCCGGTGAAGCGGCAAAGGAATATCCCGAGGTTCCCGAGTTCGTTGCCACGGCAACGACAACGCTGGATAGCAGCATTCTGCGGAAGATCGTTCATCGCACCGCGTTCGCCGTGAGTAGTGATGAACTTCGCCCCTCGATGATGGGCATTCTGCTCCAGGCGAATGGTACGGAGATCCGCGCGGTCGCCACCGATGGTCACCGTCTGTCGCGCTTTCTGTACAAACCCGAGAATGGCGCAAAACTCGCGAAGGATGTCATCGTACCTGCGAAGGCACTCGGTATTCTCGTGAAGGGTCTCGAGACCGGTCCGTGTACGGTGAGCACGAGCAACACCCATGTGAAGTTCACGTACGATCAGACCGTGCTCACGTCGCGCCTGATAGAGGAAACCTATCCGAACTACGAGGTGGTGATCCCGAAGGAGAACAACCGCTTCCTGACGATCAAGCGCGAGGATCTCATCAACGCGATCCGGCGCGTCTCGTTATTCGCGAACGCCAGTAATCATCAGGTGCGTTTCGATCTCGCACCGAACAGTCTCAAGCTCAGCGCACAGGATGCGGATGCGGGCGGTGAAGCACGTGAAACGCTGCAAGCAGCGTACGACGCGGAGCCAATGGAGATCGGATTCAATGCAACGTATCTCGTGGACATTCTCTCGCACATCGATGGCGAGCAGGTGATCATGAAATTCAGCGCGCCCACGCGTGCAGGTATCGTGTCGCCGGCGGATTCTCCGGAAACGGAAGATACGCTGATGCTCATCATGCCGGTGCGGCTCACTGTTCCCGAGCATTGACGGGGTTGCGGAAGGGAATGCAGCCGGCTTCACAGGTCTGCGGTTTACGGGAGCCCCGTCACAAGCGGGGCTGCCGTATTCTATGAAGGACAGCGTTTCATGAGGATCACGTCCCTCCGGCTGCGTACGTTCCGGAACCACGACGATACACGCATTGAGTTTGGCGGCGGTATCAATGCACTTATCGGAAGGAACGGGCAGGGAAAGACCAACATCCTCGAGGCGGTGTCGTATCTGAGCCTCGGCAAGAGTTTCTTCGCCGCGCTCGACGCACAGGTGGTGCAGCACAACGCGCCGTACTTCGATGTGCACGCATCGTTCATCAGCGACAGCGGCAGAGAGACCGCCGCAAGCATTGTTTTCGCCGTGCAGGAAGGGGAGAAGGTCGTCCGCATCGGTGGGTCGCCTCTCGAGAAGGTCTCCGCGATCGTGGGGGAATATCCTGCGGTGCTCCTGTCGCCCGATCACGGCGGCATCGTGGCATCCGGTCCGGCGGAACGTCGCAAGTTCCTGGACATCATGCTCTGCCAGACAAGCGTGCGCTACCTGAATGATCTTCAGGAATATCGCCGCATCCTCCGGCAGAGGAACCGCGTCCTGCTCGATGCACGACACCATGGTGGTATCGATGCCGGCGTGCTCGATCCCTGGACCGAAGCACTCGTCGAGCACGGTGCCCGGATCGTGCAGAAGCGGATGGAGTGTGTCGGGTTTCTGCAAGAGCCGTTCATGACGGCGTATACGCGTCTTGCAGGCAGTGCGGAACCGGTGCAGCTTCTCTATGCCGGGATCCACGGCCTCACGCCAGGCATGGACGTCAGGGCCATCGCTGCGTTGTATCGTGAGCAACTGCATACGCACCGGCACGACGAGCAGCGCAGGGGAACGACACTGGTCGGCCCGCACCGCGACGATCTTGAGTTTCTCCTGCGCGGCATGAACGCGCAGGATTTTGCATCGCAGGGCGAGCACAAGACACTGCTCATCGCACTGAAGTCGGCGGAGCTGTTGTATGTGCGTACCGTGCGCAACGAGACGCCAATGCTCCTGCTCGATGATGTGTTCGCGGAGCTGGACAGCGAGCGTGCGGCACGGGTGCTCGGGCAACTCCAGGAGAACGGGCAGGCGATCCTGACGGCGACGGATGCGGGGTTGCTCGCCGGCGATATCGCGTGGGACATGCATCACCGGAGATTTCGCATTGAACGCGGGACATGCGCATCATACACAGCGTAAGAGGGGCGGGAAGAAATCCTCTCCCGTGCCTCTTGCAAGGGCCCTCGAGGATTTCGTTGTTGCGCTCGGCATCGACGGTTCGTTGCGGAAGTACCGGATCATCACCGAGTGGGATGACGTGGTCGGGGAGCAGATCGCCCGCGTTGCGCGTCCGCAGCGCATCGAGAACGGCGTGCTCTACGTGAGCGTCTCATCCGCCCCCTGGCGCGCGGAGCTCACGATGAAGCGGACAGAGATCATCCAGAAGTTGAATGAAGTTGCTGGCAATGCGGTCCTGAAGGATATCAGGTTCCGGTAGGAATTCTTTCGAAGGAGCAGGACACAGGTCTATGGCAAAACAAGAACGCGAAGATCCCAAGGGCGCAAAGAGCAACGGCGACAACCGCGCGTACACCGCCGAGGATATCACTGTCCTCAAAGGTCTCGAGGCGGTGCGTCGCAGGCCCGCCATGTACATCGGCGACGTCAGCACCCGCGGTCTGCACCACCTGGTGTACGAGGTCGTGGATAACTCGATCGACGAAGCGCTCGCGGGCTATGCGCACATCATCGAAGTCGTGATGAACAAGGACGGCTCGGTGACCGTCATCGATGATGGTCGCGGTATCCCGACCGACATGCACAAGGAAGAGAAGCGCTCGGCCCTGGAAGTGGTCATGACCGTGTTGCATGCCGGCGGCAAGTTCGACAAGAACACGTACAAGGTCTCCGGCGGTCTGCACGGTGTCGGCGTCTCCGTGGTGAACGCCCTCAGCGAATGGCTCGAGGTGGAGGTCATGCGCGACGGGAACCTCTGGTTCCAGAAGTTCAAGCGCGGCGACCCCGTGGCACCGGCGAAGATCACAGGGAAGGCGGAGAAGGGGAAGAGCGGAACCAAGATCACCTTTCTGCCGGACGGACAGATCTTCAAGAACAGGACCTTCAAGTTCGACACGCTCGCCGAGCGCCTGCGCGAGCTCGCGTTCCTGAACTCCGAGGTCACGCTCCGCATCACGGACCAGCGGACCAAGACCGAGCAGGAAGAGGTGTTCCACTTCAAGGGCGGGCTCACCGAGTTCGTGAAGTACATCGACGAAGGCCGCCCGGCGCTGACGAAAAGGGTCTTCTATGCGCGGGGTTCCGACAAGGATGAGAATGGCCGGGCCGTGGAGGTCGAGGCCGCGTTCCAGTACAACGACGAGTATAGCGAGAACGTTTACGCCTATGTGAACAACATCAATACGCATGAGGGCGGCACGCATCTCGTCGGCTTCCGCACCGCGATGACGCGTTCGCTGAACACCTATGCATACAAGAACAACATCCTGAAGGAAGGCGGCATCTCGCTGTCGGGCGACGACTTCCGTGAGGGCTTCACCGGGGTGATCAGCGTGAAGGTGCCCGAGCCGCAGTTCGAAGGGCAGACGAAGACGAAGCTCGGCAACAGCGAAGTGAAGAGCATCGTGGAATCGGTGATCGGCCCGGCGCTGGTCTCGTGGCTGGAAGAGAACTCTCCCGATGCGAAGCGGATCCTGGACAAGGCGATGCGTGCGGCCGAAGCGCGCGAAGCCGCGCGCAAGGCGCGCGACCTCACGCGCAGGAAGAACGCGCTGTCGGGCGGCGGCCTCCCGGGCAAGCTGGCCGACTGTTCCATCAACGATGCCGAACACTGCGAACTGTATCTGGTCGAGGGCGACTCTGCAGGCGGCAGTGCGAAGCAGGGGCGCGACCGCCGGTTCCAGGCGATCCTTCCGCTGAAGGGGAAGATCCTGAACGTCGAGAAGGCACGCCTGCACAAGATCCTCGAGAACGAAGAGATCCGGAACATCTTCACCGCCATCGGCACCGGCGTGGGCGAGGAGTTCAACGCAGGGAAGCTGCGGTACGGCAAGATCATCGTGATGTGCGATGCTGACGTCGATGGTTCGCATATCCGCACGTTGTTGCTGACGCTCCTGTACCGGCACATGAAGGAGCTGGTGGAGCTGGGGCATGTGTACATCGCCCAGCCGCCGCTGTACAAGGTGAAGAAGGGAAAGCAGGAGTTCTACGCCTACGACGACTCCGAGCGTGATGAGGTGATCAAGCGCCTCAAGGCCGACAAGGCGAAGAAGGAAGAGCCCGAACCGGAGGAGATCATGGAGGGGGAGGATGGCACCCCGATGGTCGTCCCCGGCGGTATCACCATCTCACGGTTCAAAGGCCTCGGTGAAATGAATCCCGAGCAGCTCTGGTCCACGACCATGAACCCCGACACCCGGACGATCCTGCAGGTGGGGATCGAGAATGCTGCCGAGGCGGACCGTACCTTCTCCATGCTGATGGGAGATGATGTGGAACCGCGGCGCCAGTTCATCGAGAAGAACGCGAAGTACGTTAGGAACCTGGATATCTAAGGACGCAAGGGAAGCAAAGACACGAGCCCGAATGCAGTATTCGGGGGTCTTTTGCTCTCGCCAAGGCTCCAACGCGCACAACTCAGGTATCCATTTTCCTTTGCGCCTTTGCGAGAGATAGAGCACACGAAGTTACTACGACCATAGTCAGACAGAGATAGCCTCATGGCGACACTGAACGAAAAGATCGTCCCCGTTGATATCGAAGAGGAAATGCGCGGATCATACATCGACTATTCGATGTCCGTGATCGTGGCCCGTGCGTTGCCGGATGTGCGCGATGGCCTCAAGCCCGTACACCGCCGTGTCCTCTTCGGCATGCAGGGGCTCGGTCTGGCCTCCAACCGTACCTATAAGAAATCCGCCCGTATCGTCGGCGAGGTGCTCGGTAAGTACCATCCGCACGGCGACTCCGCCGTGTACGACACGATGGTGCGCATGGCGCAGGACTTCTCCATGCGCTATCCGCTCGTGGACGGGCAGGGGAACTTCGGGTCGGTGGACGGCGACTCCGCCGCGGCCATGAGGTACACCGAAGCGCGCATGGCGAAGATCGCGGAAGAGATGCTGCTCGATCTCGAGAAGGACACGGTCAACTTCGTGCCGAACTTCGACGACACGCTCAAGGAGCCGTCGGTGCTCCCGGCGATGGTCCCGAACCTTCTCATCAACGGCGCCAGCGGTATCGCGGTGGGTATGGCAACGAACATCCCGCCGCACAATCTCTCCGACACCATCGATGGCTGTCTCGCGATGATCAAGGACGAGAACATCGAGAATGAGAAGCTGATCAAGATCATCAAGGCCCCGGATTTCCCGACGGGTGGCATCATCTACGGGTATGAAGGCGTCAAGGACGCCTACATGACCGGTCGCGGCCGCATCGTGGTGCGTGCCCGCGCGTCGATCCAGACGGCAAAGAACGACCGCCAGAGCATCATCATCACCGAGATCCCGTACCAGGTGAACAAGGCGAACCTGATCGAGAAGATCGCCGACATGGTCTCGGACAAGAAGCTCGAGGACATCTCGGATATCCGTGACGAGTCGGACCGCGACGGCATGCGCATCGTCATCGAATTGCGCCGCGATGCGAACGCCGAGGTGATCCTCAACAACCTGTACAAGCACACGCAGATGCAGACCACCTTCGGCGTGATCCTGCTCGCCCTGGTGGATGGCCGCCCGAAGATCCTGACGCTGCGCGAGATGATGCGGCACTTCATCGATCACCGCATCGAGGTGGTCGTGCGCCGGACGAAGTACGAGCTCGATGAAGCCGAAAAGCGCGCGCACATCCTCGAAGGGTACATCATCGCGCTCGACAATATCGACGCGATCATCAAGCTGATCAAGGCCTCGCGCGACGTCGAGACCGCGAAGGCCGGCTTGATGAGGAAGTTCAAGCTGTCCGAGATCCAGGCGAAGGCCATCCTGGACATGCGGCTCCAGCGCCTTACCGGCCTGGAACGCAAGAAGATCGAGGACGAGTACCGCGAAACCATCAAGCTGATCGAACGCTTGAAGGCCATCCTGGCGAGCAAGGCGCTGCAGCTCCAGATCATCCGGGAAGAGCTGCTGAAGATGAAGGAGAAGTACGGCGACGAACGCCGCACGGAGATCGTGTACAAGGCGGAAGAGTTCAGCATCGAGGACATGATCGCCGAAGAGCAGGTCGTCATCACGATCAGCCACAACGGCTACGTGAAGCGCTTCCCGGTGAGCGGGTACCGCCGGCAGTCGCGCGGCGGACGCGGGAGTTCGGGGGCCACGACGAAGGAGGATGACTTCATCGAGGCGATGTTCATCGCCTCCACACACGAGTACATCCTGTTGTTCACGGACATGGGACGGTGTTACTGGCTCAAGGTGTTCGAGATACCGGAAGGCGGGCGTGCGACAAGAGGGAAGTCCATCGCCAACCTGGTGTCGAAGGAGCAGGGCGAGACGATCGTATCGTACGTGGCCGTCAAGGACTTCGAAGCGCCGGTGAATGTGCTCATGGTCACGGAACAGGGGAACATCAAGAAGACCCTGCTCAGCGAGTTCAGCAATCCGCGCAAGACCGGTATCGCCGCGATCGGGCTGGACAAGAAGGACAATCTCATCGACGTGCATCTTACCGATGGCAAGCAGGACGTCGTCATTGGCACATCGGAAGGCATGGCGGTGCGGTTCCCCGAGACCGAAGTGCGCACCATGGGCCGCGCGGCAGGCGGCGTGCGTGCCATCAGGCTCGGCAAGCATGATCACGTTGTCGGTGCGGTGGTCCTGCGCAGGTCGGATACCACGATCCTTGTGGCCACGGAGAACGGCTTCGGCAAGCGGAGTGAGACGGAAGAGTACCGCATCAGTCACCGCGGAGGCAAGGGTATCTTCACGATGAAGACCACCGACAAGACGGGCAGGATGGTGGCGATCCGGGAAGTGAAGGAGAAGGACGATGTCGTGATCGTGTCCTCGCGCGGCGTGGTGATCCGTCAGCATGCTGCCGATATCCGCGTGGCCGGACGGAACACACAGGGGGTGCGGCTCATCAAGCTGGACAGCGGCGATGCGATCTCGGATGTGGCGTCGGTGCCGGCGGATGAGGACGAGACGATCGTGAATGGCTCCCCGGTCAAGCCGGGTGGGGAACCGGAGGATGTTGACCAGGGCAGTCTCTTCGACGGCGACGAAAAAAAAAACCTGAAGAGCAAGGCTAAGGGCGGCAAGCCTGAACCGGGCAAGAACGCAAAGAAGGACTCCGGGAAGGGAGCAAAGGGGAGCACAGGTAAGGAAGTAAAGGGAATCACCGGCGGGCCTGCGAAGGCTGCTGGTGCTCCCAAGGGTGCTCCCGGGAGCACAAGACATGCTCCCGCAAGTGCTCCCGTAGAGGTGAAACCGCAGGTCGGGAAGAGGAGTTCTGCTCCCACAAAACCGGAGACCGTGAAAACTGCTCCTCCGGTGGCGTCTGCAAAGGCAGCCCCGGAAAAGGGTGCTCCGGTCAACGCTGCGCCGAAGTCCGCCCCGGCAAAGGCTACTCCGAAGCCCGTTCCAGCCAAGGGTGCTCCGGCTAAGAAGTCTGAGCCCGCGAAGAAGACAGCGCCGCCGGCCCCCAAACCGGCAGCGGCCGCAAAGAAGGCCGGGCCA
Source organism: Ignavibacteriota bacterium (assembly GCA_016707525.1). Classification (NCBI taxonomy): domain Bacteria; kingdom Pseudomonadati; phylum Ignavibacteriota; species Ignavibacteriota bacterium. The sequence continues at coordinate 139,602 of JADJHP010000011.1, read as the reverse complement.
GTGAAGAAAGCGACCCCTCCGGCCGGGAAAGCGGCGGCTGCGCCGAAGAAACCGGCGCCCCCGGCAAAGAAGGCTGCTTCAACAAAAAAGCCGGTCGCAGCAAAGAAGCCCGCCGCGCCGGCAAAGAAGGCAAAGGGAAAAGGGAAGCGTTAGGCCATCATCTCTTGCGTTCCGCATAGAAGCCCGCCGTACGCGGGCTTTTGTGTTCATTGACTCCGAACATGGATGTCATATATTTCATTCGATTGTGAGGCATCCAGTCCTCATGATCGCACGCCCCCCCCCCCCCCCCCCCCCCCCCCCCCCCCCCCCCCCCCCCCCCCCCCCCCCTTTCCTGTCCCCCCCCCTTGTTCCCCCCCCCCCCGCCCCGCGTCCCCCCCCCCCCCGGGCCCCCCCCCCCCCCCCCGCGGGGGCCCCCCCCCCCCCTTGGCCCCCCCCCCCCCCCCCCGCTTTTTCCCCCCCCCCCGGGGGCCCGGGGGCCGCCCCCCCTCCCCCCCCCCCCCCCCCGCCCCCCCCCCCCCCCCCCCCCCCCCCCCGGCGCGGGGTGGCGGCGGCGGGGGGGGCCGGGGGCGGGGGAGGGGGGGCTTCCCCCCGGTTCCCCCCCCCCGGCCGCCCCCCGCCCCCCGGCCCCCCGGGGGGCGGGGGGGGGCCGCGCCTCCCCCCCCGCGGACCCCCCCCCCCCCCCCCCCCCCCCCCCCCCCCCCCGGCCGGTGGGGCCGCCGCCGGCGCGCCCCCCCCCCGGTGGCGCGGGCACCCCCCCCGGCCCCCCGGGGGCCCCCCTGGGGGGCCGAAACCCCCCCCCCCCCCCCCCCCCCGGGGGTTGTCCCCCCCCCGGCGGGGGGCGGCCCCCCCCCACCTTCCCCCCCCCCCCCCCCCCCCCCCCCCCCCGGCCCCCCCCCCCGCCGACCCCCCCCCCCCCGGGGGTGGGGGGGGAAAAGTACCGCAACCCCCCCCCCCCCCGGCCCCCCCCCCCCTTCTCTTCTTTCTTCCCCCCTTTGGCCCCCCCCCCCCCCCCCCCCCCCCCCCCTCCCCTTTTGGGCAACATTGTTCCAGCAATGCTAGATCATCCCGCTCCGCTTGCGGATGACCCACTCCGCGGCAAAGAGCAGTATCAGTAGACCAATGTACCAGGGCGACATCCTTACGTGGATCTCAAACGCGGAGGATGTCGTTCGCGGTGCGAACGCAGCATCTCCCGCCAGTAATGAATCCAGACGTTCGATCTCCGCCGGCCGCATGAACGCACCGCCGGTCCGCGATGCGAGCGCGGTGAGCGTTCCCTCGTCCATCCGGGTGTTCAGGAATTCGATCGCTGTACCGCTGATATGCACCTGCCCGCTGTCGCTGCCCAGCACCGAACCGTTCCGTGAAGCCGTGACCTTGTAGCGGAATGCGCCATCGGTATGGATCCCCGCCGCGCCGCCTTCGTATCGCCCGTTCCCACGTGGCGGCACCAGCGCCTCGCGCACGTCGCCTCCCTTTGCGATCACGAGCTTCACTTCTGCATCGTCCACCACATTGCCGCGCGGATCGTATACCTGAACGTTGAACATCAACGGCTCACCCTGGGCAAAGGAATCCTTGAACGGCTTCGCGATCACCGGTCCGGCATCGTCGGGCGCCGTGAGCCAGCGCAGTGCGTTCGCCATGAATCCACCGAAGAACGTTTCCGTCTGCGGAGACCGCTGCGCCATCAACCGCCAGCGCCATACGCCGTGCACTGTGAGCGCAACGACGCGCCTCCGTTCAACGCGCCGCGACAAGACTACAGGATGCGGTGCGTTGATCCCCTGCGCACGAGTGGTGGCATGCACCGAAGCATCAGGCTTTGCCGTGATGACGGTGCGCGTGGTGAACACCGGCGGAAGCCGGAGCCAGGGATCATCCTGTTCGCGATGCTCGGGTGTGAACACCGGGATGGCCTTCTCGGTAGCCGTCGGGTCCACCGCCACCTCGTACTCTGCCGGCGTCACCATATCGGCGTTGAACGGAAGCCACTCCGCGAAGCGCCCAAGCGTCCTCACGTCAGTCCCTTTGGTCACCACAACCAGGACCGGGACCGTCCGTGCTTTTACCGCACCGAACACGCTCTGGAGCATTGCGGGTTGCGCTCCCGCGCCGGGGTATCCCACAAGCACGATACAGTCCGATGAATCAACCGTCCCGGGGGGCAGCACCCCTTCAAAGAACTGTCCTGACGGCAATTGGGTGAACGACCGCACCGTGAACTGTTCCACCTCGGCGATCGCCTGGCGCACGGCCGTGACGTCAGCCGAAGGCGCTCCGGCGATAAGGAGGACCTTCAGCGCGCTCTTGCGCACACGAGCGGTGAAGGTGCGGTGATTGTTCTTCGTGGTGAGTTCGCCGGGGAGCGATGTGACAGATACGCTAAAGGAGCGTATCCCTTCGCCGTCCGGCGTATAGGTCAAAGAGAGTTCGTATTCACGAACACCCTCCTCGAGTGTCAATGCTTTCCGATCCATCACCCGCTGCCCATCGGCGATGGTCACTTCCACCTTCTGACCCGGATAGCCGGCACTCTTCACGATCACACTCACAGGTGCGGGCACGCCCGCATACACGATTGCATTCCCCGCAACATGGGAGATGAGCACGTCGCGCTGTTCCGCTGCATCGCCCACGCCCACCGTGAACACCGGAACGCCATAGGACGAGGCCTCATGCAGCGGATTCTTGCCGAGCGTCGTGACCCCATCGGAGATGACAAGCATCGCATGCGCCGATGCCGAGGTGTGACCTGTTGCGGCAGTGTGAAGTGCCGAAGCAATGTCGGTGCCATCGCCGTTGAACGACAGGGAATCCAGCGAATCAACGGCGATGTCCGTTGCATTCGTACTGAACGTCAGGTAGCGGATATCGGCTCGCTCCGCAATGTGCGCAAGTGCCGGGGACTGCACTACTGCACGCGTCGTTGCCGCCCGATCGCCGCTCTTGTCCGTGATGCCCATGCTCTTGCTGTCGTCCACCAGAACGCTCAACACAGGACGGTGCATGGTGGTGCTGATGATCCGGAGGATGGGCTCAAGGAAAAGAAGCAACAACAGGAGCAAGGCGAGTCCGCGCAAGATCATCAGGAGACGACGGAGAGAGGGTGCGACAGGGGGAAGGGTGATGCGATAATACAGATATGCCGCAACGGCGGCGATGGCTATCGCCAGCAGTGCAAAGAGGGGAGAAGCGCCGACACGAAGGTCGAACTGCGGCATAGGATCAGGAATTCTCGCGGACGAGCCGTTCCACGATCTCGATGGTGGTCACGCCGTCCGCCTCGGCATTGAAATTCGTCACAAGCCGGTGGCGTAACGTGGGGCCCGCGAGAGCGCGCACATCATCGATGTCGGGAGTATGGCGCCCGGTGAGCAGCGCACGGGTCTTGGCACCCAGGATCAGGTACTGCGACGCGCGGGGACCGGCGCCCCAGCGGACCCAATCCTTGATGAACTTGGGCGTGCCGGGGGAATGCGGACGGGTCGTGCGCGCGAGTTTCACGGCGTACTCCATCACGTTGTCTGCCACGGGCACGCGGCGGACGAGGTCCTGATAGGCAGAGATCTGCGGTCCCGTCAGCACGTGCTCCGGCGAGGGGACATGCAGGCTTGTTGTCGAACGGACGATCTGCACCTCTTCCTCCAGCGTGGGATAGTCCAGCCAGAGATTGAACATGAAACGGTCGAGCTGTGCCTCGGGAAGCGGATAGGTCCCTTCCTGCTCGATCGGGTTCTGCGTAGCGAGCACGAAGAACGGTTCGGCCAGGGTATACGTGGTTCCCGCCGCGGTCACGCGATGCTCCTGCATGGCCTCGAGCAGCGCCGCCTGGGTTTTGGGAGGCGTGCGGTTGATCTCGTCGGCAAGCACGATGTTCGCGAACACGGGCCCCTGCACGAACCGGAATGCTTTCGCGCCTGTGCCGGCGTTCTCTTCGATGATCTCCGTGCCGGTGATGTCGCCGGGCATGAGGTCGGGAGTGAACTGGATGCGGTTGAATTTCAGGTCCAGCACCTGCGCCAGCGTGCGGATGAGAAGGGTCTTGGCGAGTCCGGGCACGCCCACGAGCAGACAGTGTCCGCGCGAGAGGAGTGCAACGAGGAGATGCTCGACGATAGCGTCCTGGCCGACGATGACCTTGGCGATCTCGGCGCGCAAGGCGTCGTAGGATGCTTTCAGTTGACGGGCATCTTCAACATCGGATCCGGTGGTAGGCCGGGGTGCTCGTGTGGACACGCGACGGTTCCTTCCGGCTTATTCGTAGATCTTCCAGTAGATCTGCTTCCGCAGCTCGTCCAGCCAGGCCTGGTAATCCTTCGTCCGCTTGTAGTTGAGCGCGATCTGTTCCAGCTTATGGTAGTCGCCTTCGAGCGTCATCTCATGCGGAGGGGTACGCTTACGGACCAGCACGATGTGATAGCCATACGATGCGCCGATGGGCAATTGCGCAGGGGCACTGACCTCGCCGGCCTTGAGCGGCGCAACGGTGGGGTACCAGTTCTTGTCGAGTTGCTCGAGCTCCAGGGAGCCGAGCGTCCCGCCGATCAGGTTGGTCTCTTTGTCCTCGGAATAGATCTTTGCCAGCTCGGCGAAATTGGCACCGGCGAGGATGCGCAGCCGGAGTGAATCAAGCAGGTGCACGGTTGCCGTATCGCTGTCCGGAGTGCGCTGCATGCGCAGGAGGATATGCCGCGCGCGCACCGCGTCACCGCGTCGCTCGATGAGCTGAATGATATGCATGCCGAGTTCCGTCTCGACGATGCCGGATGTCTGTCCCTCGCCGAGTCCGAACACCGCGCTTTCGAATTCCTTCACGAACTGGCCACGGCGGACGAGGCCGAGGTTACCACCTTGCGACGCGGAGCCGGCGTCATTGGAATGCCGCTGGGCGAGCCCGGCGAAATCAACGCCTGCGTTCAGGCTATCGAGCACGGACTGCATCTTTGCGCGGGCGGCGGCACGGTCGGTATCGCTGAACCGTGGTTTGATGAAGATATGCGCAAGCTCGACCTCTTCGGGCACACGCGGGAGGCTGTCACGGTATGTGCGGAAGAATTCTTCCACCTCAAAACGGCCGATCTGCGACGAACCGAAACGCTGTTGCTGGAGTTTCTGAGCGAGCAGATTCCGGCGCATCTCATCGCGGTACTCGCGCTTGATGCGGCTGAGGGGCATGCCATAGAGTTCTTCCAGGCGCGATTCCGAGCCGACCTGTTGCACGCGCTGCGCGATCGCCTGCTCGAGCTGCTGCTGCACCTCTTCGTCGGTCACCGTCACGCTGTCCTGCACCGCCTTCGCCACGATCAGTTTCTCGTTGATCATGGACAGCAATACCTGGGCGCGCACGCCGGCTGCACGGGCGTCCACTTTGTTGTTCATCACGAAGAACTGGATCTGGGATTGCAGTTCCGATTCGAGGATGGGATCGTTCTCCACCACAGCCACGATCCGGTCGAGCGCCTGTTTCTGCTGTTGGGATTGGGTCTGGGGCTGATCCTGGGCGAAGGCTGCGGCCGTGGACAGTGAGAGAGCACAAGCGGTGATCAGAACTTGAACAGCACGCATCATCAACTCCTTATTCTTGCACGGCGCCTGGATCGGCGGCGGCGTCACGTATATCCACGGTATGCCGCTCGCGCAGCGTGCGGATGAAATCTTCGTACTTCTGGCGGCGGACATCCATCAGGAGATGTTCGCGCACCTCGGCACGCACATAGTCCAGCGGCGGCAGCTCTCCCTGGCGGAACGACTGATGGACCCGGAGGATGTAGTAGCCGTCGGCGGCGCGGAGAGGGAACGACACTTCTTCACGGGGAAGGCTCCGGGCGAGGCGCCAGAGCTCTTCGGGGTAGAGCGTGGCCCGGGTGAAATAGCGGTGGTCGGCGGTACGCACGATCTGCGAGGCTCCGGCGGCTGCGGCGGTCACACGGCCCAGGGCCTCATCCCATGCGGTACCCTTCAGAACGGTGGTCCGGAAACTGGACGCGGCATCGCGATCGCGGAACAACACCAGCGTGGCCAGCACCACGTCTTCGCGGAGCGCATAGGCGTCGCCGGAAGCCTTGAATGCCAGGGCGATGGCGTCGTCGGTGATGGATGCGGTGTCGACAGCCGCATAGACCTCCTTCTGGAGGAGGGCGGCGACGGCGAGGCGCTTACGGGTGTTCTCGAGTTGCGCCTGGAAATCCGGCGCGTCCGGTACCCCGCGGCGCTCCGCTTCCTGGAAGAGCAACTCGGTCACGATCCACTCATTGACGTACTCCTTGGACAATGCCGTCGGTGCGCCGAGGGAATCGCGGGTGACGACGAGGTCCTCCTGCGTGAGCACTGCATTGTTCACGCGGGCGACATACTCGCCTTTGTTTCCCGGGCCGCCGCATCCCCCCGCAAGAGCAAGGAGGAGAACGGCGGCCGGAACGACACTGCTATTTCTGTGGAGATGCAAATGCCTGCCTGAGGGCTTCCTTGTTCACGACGACCGGATGGGTCTTCTCGACCCGGTCCAACCATTCCTTCTCCAACCGCTTCGCCTCATAGTCCTGGAACAGGCTGCTCACTTCGGCACCGGCCTCCTCATACGCTTTGCGGCGGGCGGGCTCACGGCGTTCGAAACGGACCAGCGAGAATCCCGCTTTGTACGGGAACGGTTCCGAAACTTCCATCGGCTTGAGGGAGTCTGCACGCGCTGCGCGCTCGTCGGCCGAGGGGGCAAGAACTGCCGTCTCGAGCGCGTTGATCACCCGCGGCTGACGCCCGATGATCTGCAGGTCGACGTGGGTCTCAAGATGTGCGATGGTCGCTTTGCTCTCGATGGCATAATTGCGCTGGCGGAGTTCGACCATGATCCGTTCGGCGGCGATGCCATAGGTCGTGGCGAACTTCTTCTTCAGCAGTTCGATGCGCTGACGTGCGATCGGCTTATTCTTTGCTGTCCACTTCTTGCCCACGGTATCGGCGAACGCCGCCACCAGCAGGTGTATATCGCTCTCGGCCTTCATTGCCACGGCGACCGAATCGATGGTCTTCAGCGCGGCCTTGTTGAGTCCGGTCTGGCCCTTCGCGAACGCCAGGGAGAACAGATGCCGTTGGGCCATGCGGACCGAGTCCTCCTTCACGATCTGTTCGAACGTCTTGCCGGCGCGGACCTTCGCGTACAGGTCATTGGCGGCCTCGGCGGTCGCCGCGCGCAGGTCGGTGAACACGACACGGTCGGGGAACATGAAGCGGTCGCGGTTGGTATCGAAGTACAGATGCAGCGAAGAATCCGTCGGTGCCACACGGTTCCACACCTGTTCCTGTTCGGCCTGATACAGGAGGATGCCTTCCTTGTATTCGCGCAGGAGCGTGGCGAACTCCGGGTCCTGCTTCTCCATCAGGTCGGCCTTCGCGGCGAAGGTGAGCTGCTCACCTACCTTGTCCAGGGTCGTCGTGAGCGACTGCCGTTGCAGGGAAAGGTTGCTCCACTCCGGATGGCTCTTGATGATCCCAAGAACGGAATCGACGCTGACCGGCCCTTTGGCGAACGAGAAGACCGTCGCCTTCCGGAAACTTGCCGTCAGGGTGTCGGCCCAGGTACTGTCGCGCACGGTCTTGGTCGAATCGAATGCGGTCACGAAACGCTCCACGACAGCATCATTGGCGGAGAACGAGACTTCGCGGCGGATGCCGTCGAGGTATGCCGCATAGTCCGTCTGGAAGCGCTGCTGCTGGTACTTGTTCTGGAGGTCCTGGCGCGACTCCTCGAACGAACGCGGCAGATTCACGCCGGTGCAATTGATGATATGGTAGCCGTACTGCGTGCGGACGATGGGCGAGTTCTCGCCCGGCTTCAACGAGAAGGCCGCCTCATCGAACGCCTGCGGCCACCGGGCACGGTCGAACCACCCGAGGTCTCCACCATTCTCGGATGAACCACCGTCATCGGAGTGCGCCTTGGCGAGCCCGGCAAAGGGAGTGCCGGCGCGGAGGCTGTCCTGCAGCGCGGCGATCTTCTGATACGCTTTCAGTGTGTCTTCCGGCGACGGCGACTGGCTCTCGAACCGGATCATGATATGGCCGCAATGGGTCGTGCCGGATGCAGGCTTGCGGTCCGTGATCTTCAGGATGTGATACCCCCAGCGAGAGACCACCGGCTTCTGAGAGATCTCACCCTTCTTCATCGCGAAGGCTGCATCTTCGAATTCGGGGACCATCTTGCCAACCGAGAAGTAGTACAGATCGCCGCGGTTCGTCTTGGCACTCGGGTCATCGGAGAAGCTGAGGGCGAGTTCGCCGAAATCCTTGCCGGCGTTGGCGAGGGCGATGACCTCGGTCACCTTCTTCATCGCGGCAGCGGAATCCTCGGCCGACGCACCCTGCTTCAGCTGGATCAGGATGTGGCTGGCGCGGAGCTCTTCGAGGCTCCGGTCGTACATCTTTTTGATCGCCGGCGAGACGAGCTGGCGGTCGGTGAGGTACGAGGCAGCAAGGCTCCCCTTGTACTGCTGGATCTCCGCCTGAAGTTCAGGCCGGCGGTCCAGGCCCTGGTCATACGCATCGGCCAGCTTCTTGCGGTACCGGACCATCAGATCGAGGAAGCGTTCGCGTTCATCCTGCGTTGCCTTGACGCCGGCATCGCGCGTTCCATTGCTGCGCTCAAAGAGTTTTTCGTACTCGGCGATCGTGATGGGGGTCTTGCCGACCGTTGCAACAACGGTATCACCCGCTTTCGGGGAGCAACCGCTGAAGAGGACGAGGACAACGACTGCTGCGGACACGAGCGCAGTGGAGAAGAGTTGCGCAGAGGCACTTCGTTTCACAGTACGACTCCGTGAGTTGTTACAGACATATGGTTTGAAACATGGTGAAGGGTTTTCGTTTCACCATAGCGAGAAAGGAGCGGAAACCTACCTTACCTAGAACACTATTTTACAGAAAACCCTGCTGAAGGTCAAGAAACCCGGCGCAAAGCGCGGTCAAAGTCCGCCTTGAGATCCACAACATCCTCTAAACCGACCGAAATGCGCACCATCCCCGGGGTCACGCAATGGCGTTTCAGCTCCTTTGCGGTCATGCCGACATGCGACGAGTAGACGGGGATGCTGACGAGCGTTTCTGCGCCGCCGAGGGACATGGCATTGACCGCCACCCGGAGCGCATCGCACACCTTCACCGCTCCCCGCACCCCCCCGGGTACTTCGATCGTCACCATCCCTCCATATCCGGCACCGGGCACCATCTGCCGTGTTGCTGCTGCGTGCTCCGGATGCGACCGCAGGCCGGGATACAGTGTGCGGAGCACGCGGGGGTGCCTTTCGAACCAGGCTGCGAGCTCCATCGCGGAAGCATTCTGGCGTTCCACACGCAGGGCAAAGGTCTTCATGCTCCGGAGAAGCAGATACGCCGCGAAGGGATCGGCACAACCGCCGTAGTACTTCATCTGGAAGTGGGCATCCGCGACCATCTTCGTCGATCCCGCAACCACGCCGGCGATGATGTCGGAGTGTCCGCCGAGATACTTCGTCGCGCTCTCTACGACCACGTCCACACCGAGTTCGATCGGCCGCTGGTTCATGCTCGTGGCGAACGTGTTGTCGCACACGATCGTCACATTGCGGCGCGTGCGGCGTTGCGCCGCGCGCACGGCAGCGACGAGTGCGGGGATGTCCACCACTTCCAGCGTGGGGTTGGTCGGGCTTTCGAAGTAGACGAGCTTCGTTGTCGGCGTGATCATTGTCCGCAACGCATCGAGCTTGCGCGGGTCGCAGTAGCGTACGGTGATGCCGTGCCGCGGGAGGATGTCGCGGAAGAACCGGTATGTGCCGCCGTACAATGCCGGCGTACTGATGATCGTGTCGCCGGCCTTCACGACGGCAAGAATGGCCGACGAGATCGCGGCCATACCCGACGCGGTGAGGAGCGTTGCTTCGGTGCCCATCACCTCCGCGAGATGTTCCTGCGCGGTGCGCACGGTGGGGTTGTGATAGCGGGTGTACACGTACACCTCGGGATCACCCTGGGCATAGCGGACGGCATCGTGCGAATCATCGAAGCGATAGGTGGAGGTCTGCACGATGGGCGGCGCGACGGGCCCTTTGAAGGGGTGCATGTGCTTGCCGTGGATGGCGCGCGTTGCAAGGCCGTGGGTTGGCTTCTTCATAGGAAGACCGATTCAATTATCAGTGGATAATGGATAACGGATAATGATCATCTTGTTCCCGGAAAGGCGCCCGGGGAGCGCCCCGACACCGGCATTGTGTGTCCCCCCTTGCAACGGGATCATCGATGGCATTTGTAGGGGCGGTGCATGCACCGCCCCTACACAAGCATCTCCCCGTGCGCCACCACCGGTCTGCCTTCCTTGATGGAACGACACTGGTGGAGCGCACGTTGGGGTGTTCCCGAGACGGTTTCTCGCTGTGTCGAAGGCAATAGTTTTCGGTTTGGTTCGCCTACGGCAGAAGAGCTACGAGAAACCGGAGCGGGGACACCCCAATGGGCGCACTCCGGTCGTTCACGCCTCTGCGGAAGGCAGCCCGGGGGTGGCCATCACCACCTCTTCACGCGTGATCGCGACCGTGCCCGGCGGCGCGCCCTTGGGCTTGTGCACGTATTTGCGCCGCGTCATCGCGACAGGAACGATCTTCGCATTCTTCATCTTGCTGTAGTACGCGGCAATGCCCGCCGCTTCGGCCTTTGCACGCTTGCCCGGTTCACCGGCCGCGGACGAGACCTTCAGGATCACATGCGATCCCGACGCGCCGCGCGCATGGAACCACAGGTCTTCGGGGCGCGCATGACGCAACGTGAGCTCGTCGTTGTTCGTGCTGCTCTTGCCGGCCCACACCTCGAAGCCGCCGTGCACGGTGAACACGCGGAACGGCGCACGCTCCTGATCCTGTTCGGTCTCCGTCGCGCCTAACGCACGGAGTGCATCCTTGTTCTCTTTCATGTACATCCTCAACGCAGGACGGGTGGAGATCGGTTCCAATGCGGCGAGCAATGCGCGCGCCTGGTCATAGACCGCGCCGTATGCCTTCAAACGGTCCTCGGTCATGGAGCGCGAACGCTCCGCACTCTTTGCTTTTTCGAAATACCGCTGTGCATTCTGCACGGGCGTCAGCGACACAACAAGCGGGATCTCCACCGGCGCCTCGCCCCCGGTGAAGGTCCATGTTGCATCGCCCTTCACGAAACTCCCCAGATGTTCCATGAGCAACGCACCGAACTGCCGGTACCGCACGATCCGGTCGCTCTCCGATGCATCCATGCGGATGGCGTTCATCGTGCGGTGCGCACGCTCCATGCGCCGGCGGAGCGCGTCCATCAACGTGTGCTGCTCTTGCCGGAGTCCGTCGGTGCTGCGCCGCCGCACGAACAATTCGCGCAGCGCCTCGTGGATGCCGGCGAACGTCTCTTCCTTTGCACCGGGGAGATGGGTGAGCCGGACGGTTGCCATATGCAGCGGCGTGCCATCGGGCGACGAATAGATGCGCGGACCGGGAGAGCCCAGTTCTCGTTCCAATTCTTCCGCCGCGGTGATCAGCGCGCTCAACTGCGCCGCGACTGCTTCACGCACCAACGTACCGGTGCCCAGGTCCGCACGGAACAACAATTCGCGGATCACGACCGGCGGCAGGAGAGGAAGAGCACGCTTGACCGACGCTCCAAGCATCATTGTGCCTTCGGCGAATGGGCCGCGTGCGGCATCCGGAAGTGCCTGATACCGGACGGTGTCGGGCACAGGAACGACCGTGCCGGTGAGTTGTTTGGATTTCTTGAAGGCATCGACCACGGTGCGGGTCTCATCGAGCAGCATCACATTGGACCGCGGGCCGAAGAGCTGGATCTCCAGCGTGAGCCCGTTCGATAGCGACAACGACAGGATACGGTCGGAAGGATGGAGTGCGATGCCCCTGACCGTGGTTCCGCCTGCGCGTGTCAGAAGATCCACGGAATTCCGCTTCGCCCGGGCGAACGACTCATGGAGAAAGACCACCGGAACGGCAGGGGAGCAGCTCACGAACAGGGCGCCCGGCCGGTCCAGAAGCGGGATCACCAGCTCGTCCCGGTCCTGGGAGAAAGGTACCCCCAGAACATCATCCGCGAGGGAATCCTGAAGATCACGGGCCACGAGGGCCATGATATGGTGGGAAGAGTGCACGGTTTATCCACAATATACCCAAAAGTGCTTAATTTTCAAAGGTTTACAGCACTTTCTGTGGATAGAATGTGGATAAGATGGCACCCTCTTTGATAGAGCGGAATTTGCAAGTACCCTGGCATTTGCGTACTTTTATAAGCTTGGCTAAGAAGGTTCGCCCGCTAAGACGCGGGGGCGCAACGGGATAGGTATCTCTGTTCCCGCGCCCTGGCGTCTTCGCGCCTCTGCGAGAGGTAGTTCTTACCATTACCAGGGAACATATGGTCACAAGCATGACCGGGTTCGGACGGGGCGAAGCCTCCTCCGGCGCCCGACACATCAGCGTTGAACTGCGGAGCGTGAACAACCGCTTTCTCGAGATCGCATTACGGCTGCCACGGTCACTCTCCCTGCGTGAGAACGACTGCAAGGACCAGATCCGGAAGCAGATCACCCGCGGGAAGATCAACGTCACTGTGACCGTGGACCGCGGCACCGAGGCCGGCACGGACGTCCGGTTGAACGTGGATGCCGCGAAAGCACACTACAAGATGTTGCGCGACCTGAAGAAGGCGCTCAAGCTGAAGGAACAGGTGAAGCTGGATCATCTGCTCCACTTCTCCGAGATCTTTCAGAAGGACGAAGAAGAAGGTTCGGATGCCGTTGAATGGGAGATGACGCAGAAGGCGATGGATACGGCGGTCGCCGACCTGCTCAGCATGCGTCAGCAGGAAGGGCGGGAGCTCGAGAAGGATTTCCGCACACGCATCGCGATGATCAGCGACCGTCTGGATGAGATCGAGCGCCTCGCGAAGGACCAGGTGCCGCGTGAGCGCGAGCGCATGAAGGAACGCATCAAGCAGATCATCGAGTCGGAGAAGGTGGACGAAGGGCGGCTGGAACTCGAGGTCGCGTTGTTGGCGGACCGGCTGGACGTCACGGAAGAGTGTGTCCGGTTTCGGGCCCACAACAAGTTCTTCCTGGAGGCGTTGACGTCGGCCGATTCACCGGGCCGCCGCCTCAACTTCCTCATCCAGGAAATGAACCGTGAGGCGAACACGATCGGTTCGAAATCCAGCGCTCAGGAGATCGCCCACATCGTCGTGGGGATCAAGGAAGAGCTGGAGAAGATCAGGGAACAGATCCAGAACATCGAGTAACCGATGACGTCGCAGGCAACGGGTCGGGGTCGGATCGTCGTCGTGGCCGCGCCCAGCGGTTCAGGCAAGACGTCGATCGCCAAAGAGATCCTCCGCCGCTACCCTACGTTCCGGTTCTCGGTGTCGGCAACGACCCGGCCGAAGCGGCCGACGGAGACACACGGGAAGGATTATTTCTTCCTTGAGCGGGCCGAGTTCGAGAAGCGTGTTGCGGCGGGCGAGTTCGTGGAGTGGGAAACGATCTATGGCAACCTGTACGGCACGCTGAGATGCGAAGTGGATGCGGCGCTCATGCAGGGGTTGCATCTGATGTTTGATGTGGATGTGAAAGGTGCGCTGTCGATCAAGCGCGCGTATCCCGAGGCCTGCCTGATCTTCATCAGGCCGCCGTCGGTGGAAGTACTCGAGCAGCGCCTGCGTGCGCGGCTCACCGAAGATGCAGAAACGCTACGGCAGCGGATGGAGCGTGTGCCGATGGAACTGGATCAGGCAGCGTTGTTCGACCACCAGGTCGTCAACGATGTCCTGAGCAAAGCGACCGATGAGGTCGACGCGATCGTAAAATATCACCTACAGCAATAGGGAGAAGATCTATGGCGCTCAAACCGATCAATCTTGAATACTTCAATCAGACCGGCAAGAACGTGCACGAGTGCATCGTGGCAGCGTCCAAGCGTGCCCGTCAGATCAACGACGATATCAAGATCGAGTTCAACCAGCGGGTGGAGCTGATCACCACCAAGACCGAGACCGAGGCCGAGGAGAACGACATCAACCCCGACCAGCTGAAGATCAGCCTCGAGTTCGAACAGCGTCCGAAGCCGACGGACACGGCGCTGGAGCAGCTGCTGGACGATTCCCTCTCCTGGCGCTTCAAGGAGCGTGAAGAGGTTCCCACGGTGAAGGATGAAGAGGCCGCCGAGGAAGAAACACCCGAAGAATAAGGAGTGACCGCCGGTGCTGACGGGCAAGCACATCCTGCTGGGCGTCACGGGCGGCATCGCGGCATACAAGAGCGCGTTGCTGGTCCGTGAGTTCGTGCGTGCAGGCGCGGAGGTGCAGGTTGTCATGACCCCCTCCGCGACGCAGTTCGTCACACCTCTCACCTTTGCCACACTCTCCCGGCGGGATGTCATCATCGAGATGTTCCCGCCGTCGCCGGACCAGCCCACGTCGCAGTGGACGAAACACATCGACCTGGGCGTCTGGGCCGATGTCATGCTCATCGCTCCCGCCACGGCCAACACGATCGCCAAGATCGCTGCGGGCATGGCGGACAACTTCCTCACCTCCCTTGTGCTTGCCCTGCGCGGCCCTCTCGTCGTTGCTCCCACGATGGACGTGGACATGTACACCAATGCGGCGACGCAGCACAACATCGGCGTGCTCCGTTCGCGCGGCGTGCATATCGTGGAGCCCGAAGCGGGCGAACTCGCCAGCGGCCTCTCGGGGCCCGGCCGCCTGCCGGATACTCCGGTGCTCATCGAAGCAGTGAAGAACGTTCTGAAGGGTACAGCGAAGGACCTCGCCGGCCGGCGTATCCTCGTCACCGCAGGGCCGACGCAGGAGCCGATCGATCCCGTCCGCTACCTCGGCAACAGGTCATCAGGGAAGATGGGCTTCGCGGTCGCCGAAGCGGCTGCCGCACGTGGTGCATCCGTGACGCTCATTGCGGGGCCGGTGCATCTGTCGACGCCCGCCGGCGTGCAGCGTGTGGATGTGCACACGGCACGTGAGATGGCCGATGCGGTGACCGACCACTTCGGCGCATGTGATGCTCTGGTAATGAGTGCTGCGGTCGCGGACTTCGCGCCGGCCTCGCCCGCCGACACCAAAATCAAACGAGAGGCATTGAGCACCGACCGCTTCGTCATCGAATGCGTAAAGAATCCGGACATCCTCCGGACCGCCGGTGAGATGCGGACCCATCAGGTGCTGGTCGGGTTCGCGCTCGAGACCGACAACGGTTTGGAGCATGCACGGAAGAAGCGTGCCGGCAAGAAACTGGACCTCATCGTGCTGAACGACCCGCGCGTGGAAGGTGCCGCGTTCGGGTCCGCAACAAACGTGGTCACGCTCATCGGCACCGACGACAAACCAGAACCGCTCCCGCGCATGCCGAAGCTGGATGTTGCGCACAGGATACTGGACCGCGTTCTCCAACTCTTTCCCGCAACCCGTTAACAGCGGGGCAACGATCCATGGCAGATCTCCTCACAGCTCTGCAGCGCGTGCTGCAGGACGAGCGCCAGGTCTTCGGCGATTTCCTCGTGTTGGACGAGCGTCCGCCGCGGCGTGTGCACGCCGCACCTGTGGAAGTCGTTGCCCTGAAGACAGGTGCAGCGACCGTGGCAGCGCCGGCAGCGCCGCCTGCAGCCGGGGTTGTGACCGCATCCGTAGCACCGCCGCCCAGCTCACCTCCCCCCCCCCCCCCCCCCCCCCCCCCCCCCGCCCGGTCGGAACAGCAGCCCGTCACTGGCATCCGTACCACCCGTAACACCTGTCGCCACGCTTGCGAGCGCACCGCCCGCGGAGATGATGCCCGACGATATTCCACCTCCCGAAGCGTACGACGGGCCACCCATAGCATCATACCAGACCGGAGAGCCGCAGCCCTTGCCGAAGAAACAAGAACGCAAAGAAGAAAAAGACAAGGACGCAAAGCCGGCAACGACAAGCGCGAAGAAGAGTGCGGTGAATGCTGCGTGGGTGAACGCCGCGTCGCTGCCGGAACTGGACACGTGCATCAATACCTGTCTGCAGTGCCCGCTCGGCTCAACGCGCACGAAGTTCGTCTTCGGGGTCGGCAACCCGCATGCGCGGCTCATGTTCGTGGGTGAAGCGCCCGGTGCCGATGAAGATGCGCAGGGCGAGCCGTTCGTGGGGCGCGCGGGACAGCTCCTGAACAAGATCCTCGTCGCGATCTCGATGAAACGCGAGGAAGTGTACATCGCGAACATCCTGAAATGCCGTCCGCCGAACAACCGCACACCGATCCCCGAAGAAGTGGCGGAGTGCATGCCCTATCTGAAGAAACAGATCGCACTGGTGAAGCCGCAGATCATCGTCTGCCTCGGGCTCACTGCCGCGCACAATCTTCTGGGCATCAACGACAGCCTTGGTAAATTGCGTGGGCGTTTGTTGACCTTTGAGAATACCCCGTTGTTGGTGACCTATCATCCCGCCGCCCTGCTCCGGAATCCGAACTGGAAACCAGCGGCATGGGAGGACTTTCAGGCCGTGCAGAAATTCCTGGCGGAGCATGCCGGCGATGTGAAGGAGGGACCGAGCGTTGGCTGAGCGTGTGACAACAGGCGGTATCGATCTGGTGCCGGAACGGATCCTGCAGGAAGGCCGTGTTCCGCCGCACGCGGTGGACATCGAGGAGCAGATCGTCGGTGCGATGCTCCTTGAGAAGGAAGCCATCTCCAAGGCGCTTGAAGTGATGGACGAGGATGTCTTCTACGCCGAACGGAACCGGAAGATCTTCCAGGCGATCATCGGGCTCTTCGAGCGCGGTGAACCGGCGGACGTTATCACCGTGGCAGAAGAGCTGCGGCGTCGCGGACAGTTGGAAGCCGCGGGCGGACAGGCGTATCTGGTGGAACTGACGATGAAGGTGAGCAGCGCGGCGAACGTGGAGTATCACGCACGCATCGTGCTGGAGAAAGCGATCCTCCGCCGGCTCATCGCGGAGAACTCCAAGATCACCGCGCGCGCTTTCAGCCCATCGGAGGATGCATTCGATCTTCTGGATGATGCCGAGCAATCGATCTTCAAGATCTCCGAATGGCGCCTGAAGAAAAGCTTCGTGTCGATGGACCGCGCACTGCATAGCACGCTCGAGAAGCTCGAAGCCATCCACGGAAAGCACGAAGGCGTGAACGGCGTGCCCACGGGCTTCCGCGATCTGGACACGCTCACGGGCGGATGGCAGTCATCCGATCTCATCATCATCGCAGGCCGGCCGAGCTCCGGCAAGACCGCGTTCGCGCTGTCGCTTGCGGCCAACGCCGCACTGCACAAGAGCAAGCCGACCACCATCGGCATCTTCTCGCTTGAAATGGCAACGGAGCAGCTCATCATGCGCCTGCTTTGCGCCGATGCGCGGGTGGACGCGCATGCAGTGCGCACCGGCCGACTGCCGGACGAGGAATGGACGCGGCTCAGCCTTGCAGCCGGGCGGCTGGCCAAGGCGAGTATCTTCATCGACGATTCGGCGAGTCTCGGTATCCTCGAACTGCGCGCGAAGGCGCGGAGACTCAAGGCCGAACATAACGCGGGCATCATCGTCATCGACTACCTGCAGTTGATGCAGGGGCCGAAGGGCGCGGAGAACCGTGAGAAGGAAATCTCCGCGATCTCGCGTTCGCTCAAGGGCCTCGCGAAGGAATTGAACATCCCGGTGATCGCGCTGTCGCAGTTGAGTCGCGCCGTGGAAGGCCGCACCGACAAGCGGCCGATCCTTTCCGATCTTCGCGAGTCGGGTGCCATCGAGCAGGACGCAGACGTTGTCATGTTCGTGCACCGGCCTGAGATGTATCTGGATCCAAAATCGGACAAGGCAGCGGAACAGCAGGGCCGCGCGGAGATCATCATCGGCAAGCAGCGCAACGGTCCCATCGACGACGTGAACCTCGCCTTCGTGCACCGCTACGCGCGCTTTGAAAATCTTGCGCTTCCCGGGTTGCACCAGGCGCCGGCGCAGCTGGAAGAACCGCCGTTCTAGGGAGAATCGAAGAAGGAGGACACGAGGTGTCCTCTAGCAGCGGTCTGGTGGTGGCGCACGGGGAGATGCCCCAGCGAGGTTTCACCTCGAGGGTGCCTTCCTCGACTGAGCGCAGTATGGTGGTGGCGCACGGGGAGATTCTTGTGTAGGGGCGGTGCATGCACCGCCCCTACAAATGCACCGTTAGGTTTGAGGGAATTGCCATGACGACACGCAGAACATTCCTCGGCCACTTCACCCTCCTCGCAGGCGGTACGCTGCTGGGCGGCAAGGCGTTGCAGGCCTTCGCCGGCGAACGAACCGACGAGCAGATCTTCCTCGCCACCATGGCCTGGGCGAAGAAGGAAGGCGTCGCGCAACTGCCGGTCGGAGAAGCGGTCGCCGCCTTCGGGCAGCACTTCCTCGGCACGCCCTACGTCGCGCATTCCCTCGAAGAGCCCGGGGATGAACACCTCGTGGTGAACCTGCGCGGATTCGATTGCCTCACGTTCGTTGAGAACATGCTGGCGATGGCGCGATGCGTGCGCTCCGGAAATGCCACGTTCGACGATTTCAAGAAGCAGTTGACCTCCATCCGCTATACCGGCGGGGTCATCAGCGGGTATCCGAGCAGGCTGCACTACTTCACTGACTGGATGCTGGACAACGGGAACAAGGGCACACTACGGCCTCTGACCCGGGAATTGGGCGGCGCAGCCTACACGAAAACCATCGATTTCATGTCCACCCATACCAGCTCCTACCGGCAACTTGCGGATACGGCATTCGTACAACGCATAAGGGCCGTGGAAGCAGCCCTCACTTCCGGTCCACTCTATTATATACCGGCAGATGCGATAGCGGCGATCGAGCCGGAGCTGCAGAGCGGCGACGTGATCGGGACCGTAACAACGATGGCGGGAATGGATATCGCCCACACCGGCATGGTCCTGCGGCGCGGCGGGAAGGCGCACTTCATGCATGCGCCGTTGTCGGGCAAGAAAGTGCTGGTGTCCGACGGGACCCTGGCAGAGTACATACACAGCATACGATCACACACGGGCATCATCATCGGGCGTCCACTCGAGCCGGTGCACTAGCCCTGTTCAACCACACACGGGAGTGAAATCATGAAGAATGCAACGGTCCGGACATCAATGCTCATCGCGCTGCTGGCGTTGATGACCATCGGCCTCAACGCGCAGGGTCTGTACTGGGAGAGCGAAGTGAGCGGCGAGAAGATGGACGGCAAGGAAGTGATGAAGACATGGTACATGCCGAAGATGCTGAAGATCGAGACGGGCAACGACGGCGACTATGCGATCCTGCGCCTCGACCAGGAAAAGATGTATATGATCCGGGCGAAGAACAAGACGTATTCCGTGATGACCTTTGCCGAACTCGAGGCGGGGGTGAAGCAGGCGAACGCGCAGCTGGACCAGATGCGCGAGCAGTTGAAGAACATGCCGGCCGAACAGCGCGCACAGATGGAAAAGATGCTCGGTATGTCGGGCGGAAGCGATGCGAAGGCATCGGTGAAGAAGCTGAGCGAGGCCCGCACGGTGAGCGGTTACCCGTGCACGCGGTACAAGATCCTGAAGGGCACCGATGAGTTCGCGGACCTCTGGGTGACGCGCGGCATCAAGGGTTTCGATGCGATGCGCGGCGACCTGCAGGCATACTCGAAGCGCATGGCGTCCCTGAACCCGCGCATGGGTGAGGACCTCGGCCAGGCGATGGAGAAGATCGACGGTTTCCCGATGGAATCCACGGCCATGGGCATGAAGACGGTCGTGAAAAAGGTCGAACCGCGCACCACGCCGGCCTCGGAGTTCGCACCGCCGGCAGGGTTCTCGAAGGTGGATATGAAAGAGATGAGCGGACAGTAAGCAGCACGTACGTAGGAAGGCAAGAGCGAAATGGGAAGTAGGAAGAGAGAAGTAAGAAGAGAGAAGAAGGAAGAGAGAAACCACGGCACAGTGTGGAGCCGGTGAGAACAGAAGGACGCCAGACAATTCTCTGCCTGGCGTCCTTTGCTTTTCCTTTGCCCGTGTCTCTATCCGCCGTCGTGTACCCTATCGCGGCTTCCTTCCCCTCTCTTCCTTCATTTCTATTCCTTCTCCCTATCGTTCCAACAGCTCCAGCCCATGCACACACCGCGGATCCGTCGTCTTCTGCACCAACTGGAACCTGTCCCAGCAAGCATCGGACACCTTCGTGATCGCGTGATGCACGTGGTACTGCACAGCGAGATTGCGGAGGGATTTGCTTGTGACACCGGCCAGACCGAGGCGGAACTGAATGTCAGAGTCCTCACCGCACCCGGGGCCCATGTAAAGTTCATCGAAACCGTTGATCGCCACCAGGTCCGACTTCCACGCGGAGAAGTTCGACCCGAGCATCCCCCGCACCGTGCGGAGCAGCAGCGTACGCAGAAGGCGCGACGGGATGCGAATGCCGTCCTCCATGCGCAGCGCCCTGCCGTTCACGCCATCCATCCATTCCTGGATGCCGTATCGCTCGAAGAGCCCCGACGCGATCTTCTCCACCGTCAGTCCGGATGCCCAGCGCTGCGACGTTTCCACGCGGCGGCCGAGGAGCACCCGGCCGCGCTCGCGCTCGGCGTGATGGTCGCGCAGAAAATGCCGGGAAGGAATGCAATCGCCGTCGATGAACACGATGTAGTCGGCGTGCGATGCGCGGATCGCGTTGTTGAGCATCGTGTTCTTCCGCCAGCCGCGGTCCTCGTGCCAGAGATGACCGATGGGGAACGAGGAAGCGGTGCGGGCATCGCGCACGACATCGGCGATGGCCGGACCGGAGCCGTCATCGGCCACGATCACTTCAAAATCGGTGAACGATTGCCGCGCGCACGCAGCAAGGACGTAGCGGAGCAGATCCGCCTTATTATAGACAGCAACGACGAGCGTCAGTGCCGGGGGTGTTGTGGGTTCGGGCATGGGGAAAAAGATACGAAAAAAAGGCGAAAGTCACCGCCCGACTTGACCTTTTCCCGCGACACGTCTATCTTCTGTCTCCTACCAGGTCTCACGGGGGGCATACCAATGAAAAACACCGCACCCGGCGCCGACCGTCGTATCAAGAGAGAGAGACGTATTTCGTGACGATGAACGATATTGCCATTCAGATCCACGCTGTGACCGGGTCCGCACTCGCCGAGCTCCGGAAGAAATTCCCCCACAGCGAGTTCGATCTGATCCTGAGAGACTTTGCGCCATCGATCCACATTCAGATCCGGAAGAACCAATTCTCCGAACTCCTGACGCACACATCAGAAGGCTTTGTGTTCGAAGAGTTCTGTCTGGACACCCCCAGTGCGCAGGGGACGATGCTTTACAAAGAAGGCGCGCGGATGAACTACCAGAAGACCGTTGCCTTCCTCCGTGAACTGAAGAAAATTCCCATCCTCCAGGAATTGGAAGCCTATGCCGGCTATCACCATCTTATCCCCTGGTGGCGGGACCAGACGGGGCACGAAGGGTTCTTCCGGATCCTGCAGACCAACTATCCGCAGATCTTCTCGTACCTGGACTATGACACCACGACGAAAGAGCTGACGACCGTACTGAAGGCGGCGATCGAGCGAAGATACCGGACGAATGCGATCGAGCACCACATCTGCGACCGGCGGGGGATCGAGGACCGGCTGGCGGGGATCATGGACTGGCACCTCCATGCGAGTGAAAAGTGGTTCGCACAGATCCGCGGTTTCATGCCCGAGCTGTCGACGCAGGGATTCCAACGCATCACGGTGACGGAGATCGTTCCCCGCGGGCTCGCCTCGTACTGGGGCGATGTGGGCGGTAAGACGGTGAAGCTCGGCACGTTCATGGAGTTGAACAGGGAATTCGTCCTTTCGCAGCGGGATGCGCTGGGAGCTGATGCGTTGCTTGCGGAAGACCATCATCTCCGCGAGTACCGGGACCTGTTCCTGCACATGCTGGTGGCACGCCGGTACCTGTTCCCCGAAGCGATCGATCAGATCCTCGAATTCGAATCGCGCGTGACCCGCCAGAACCTCGAGCGTCTGAGCAAAGACGATGACTTCCGCACCTATGTGTACCGGTCATTTCTGAGCCATAGTCAGCTGTTCATCGAGAAGTTATATCGCACCCACAACCTGTTGCGCGACTGAACACGGGGTCTGCCCATGTCCACCGAACTCATGTTGGGTTCATGCAATGGCGCGCCGTACGTGACCTGCATGCAGAAGGAAGAGATCATTCACTCTCCCGGGGACTTCCTCGACATGTTGGCATGGGGTGGCGAACATGATACGAACCGGATCCTCCTCCAGGAAGAACACTTTGCCCGGGCCTTCTACGACCTGAAGACGGGATTCGCCGGTGAGGTCCTGCAGAAACTCTCGAACTATGGCTGCCGGCTTGCGATCGCCGGATCGTTCACGACCGTCCGGAGTGAACGGTTCCGCGAACTGATGCGTGAGGCGAACAAGGGAGGACAGCTCAGGTTCGCGAGTACGGAGCAGGACGCTGTTGACTGGCTGACATCGAGGTGATCCATCCACGAGACCGGATCATATACGATCGATCCCAGGGGGATATCGCATGCCGACACGCACACCGAAACAACCCGCACCACTCATCGATCAGGTGCTGAGTACCTGGCGAGTCCATAACGAGATCATGACGTTCCTGATCGGTCAGATCCCGGCGAAAGGTCTTGAGGCGGTACCGCATGGATCGCGCGGGCGCACCATCGCAGAGCAACTGGTGCATTTGAACTCCGTGCGCCTCGGGTGGTTGCAGTATCACCGCACGGGCAAGCGGCCGCGGGCGTCCGAAGTGAAGCGGACGGATCTCCGGTCCGCAGCACAGTTCAAGAAGGCCTTTCAGGAGTCGCACGCGGCGGTCGAAGAGTTCCTCCGCGAAACCCTCGAAGGTACAGCCCGGCCCAGGGCGTTCAAAGGATCATCCGTCCGCTGGATGGGCTACCTCATTTCCCATGAATCACACCACCGTGGCTCTATCATGCTTACGCTGAAGCAGAACGGCGTGCGCATGAAAGACGACGTTGCGCTGGGTGGCTTGTGGGGGAAATGGATGTGGGATAAGCAATGATCAGCGCGCGGAAACTGTCCAATATTCTCCATCTGACCACATAGTGACCCGGTTCAGGGCACCGGAAATGCCGAAAGGCGAACCCAGCCAGAATCCTTAGATTCTAAGCCCTATCCCCCCAGTTTCTGCCGTTACTTTACGACCCCCAGCAAACCCGGATGGCACTATCGTTGCACCTATGTTCGTGCCGCTCATCCGCAGAAGTGCGTCTGGACCATGCGGAAGACCGGTCGATCAATAGGCAGGCTGCTGGCTCCGGCAGTACCGGGAGCCGCACCTGTGGTACACAATGATAGAGGAATCACCATGAAGATCGTTCGTGCGATCATGATGGCCGCCGTGCTGATCGTATCTATGGCCACGACGGCCGTCTCTCAGGAGGATTACTCCGACCTGTATGTCTTTGGTTATATGCAGGCCGCCTATGTTGACATCGGCCAATCGATCCTGGGTCCCCATTCCACGACGTTCTTCCTCCAGCAGGCGAATGTCATGGCCTCGAAGGAATTCGACTCTCAATTCAGTTTATTCCTGAATCTGCAGTTCACGAACTCCTACAACAGCCAGTTGGGCTGGGGGGCCATGAATCTGGAAGAGGGCTGGGTCAAATACAGCTACAGCCAGGCATTCAACGTGAAGGCAGGACTCCTTCTGCCATCATTCAATGCACTGCTCAAGGTGAAGAACCGGACACCACTGTTGCCGTACATCCTGCGACCGCTTGTCTACGAGCCGCTTATGGCCGACAGGATGAACACGGAACTGTTCCTTCCGTTCCGTGCGAACGCCGAAGTATACGGCAGCTTCCCGGTCTACGACCTCAACCTTGACTATGCCGTCTTCTGGGGGAACAGTGAGTCAAGCTATATCATCAGCGGGCGTGGCACAGGGTTCCAGGTGTCGGGTATGGACACGACACTTTCCAAACTCTGGGGTGGCCGGCTCGGAGTATCCACACCATGGATGCGTGTCGGTGTTTCCGCTACGACCGACAAAGAGAACCAGAACCAGATGGGACTGGGTGCGGTCCAACGCTACCGCTACGGGGCTGACGTGAGCATCCATTTCTCACACCTCAGCTTCGACGGTGAGATGATCCTGGTCCGTACCGATCTGGACGAACGACAGGCAAGCATGTTTGCGATGCTTCATATGTTCAATCCCATGCTCGGGAAGAGCCTCGAACGGAATTTTCTGTACGGCACGCTGCTCTGGGACTTCAATGATGCGTTCTACGTCTATGGTTCGTACAGTGTCTCTCAGGTCAAGGAATACGTCGGCATGGACGATGGCGTGAGCTCGTTGTCGTTTGGCGGCGGCTGGCGTCCGGTGGAAAGTGTTGTGGTGAAGGCACAGTATGTGAAGATCTCGTCCGATAGTCCGGCTTTCCAGCTGAATATCGGTATTCCCATCATCGCTGTCAGCGTGATGTTCTGAGGAGACGACCATGAAAAAGCTCCTCACGATTCTCCTGATCATCATCGCCATAACGGCGACGGGACGTGCCCAGATCGTGGTCATTGTCCACCCATCGGTTCCCGGGTCGACCATCGACAATACATCGCTCGTCGATATCTACATGCTTTCAAAGACCAAATGGGCGGACGACACTCCGATCCGTGTCTTCACCCTGAAGAAAGGGTCAGCACAGGTGGAGCGGTTCTATTCTCCCCTGGGCCTCAACACCCTCACGCTGAACAAACAGTGGCTCCGGATCCAGTTGACCGGTGAAGGGCGTGCGCCCACGGCGATCACCGAGGAAGAGATCGTGGCGCGTGTCGCTGCCACACCGGGTGCGATCGGGTTTGTGGATCCTTCCCAGGTCACGGACAAGGTGAAGGTGTTGCGACAGGTCAACCAGTGAAACGTGTGGCCCTGAAACAGAGCCCACGCCTTGGACTCATGGTGGGGACCTTCGTGGTCCCCCTCGTGGTCTTTGCCCTCGGCGTTGTCTGGCAATTCACCAAAGCGATGGAACAGGAAATGCTCGCCCATGCTGAAGAAAAGGCGGGCATGTCGTGCGAGGTCCTTGCATCGTCGGTGGGCATGGGGCTGAGTGAAGGAAGCTTCGAACTGGTACAGAAGTCCTATGACCTTGTCCGGCGTGACAGCAACTTCACCTACATCGGGATCTTTGACGACCAGGACATCCCCCTGATCGAGCACAACCCGGCCTTCATTGCGGCAACACCGCTTGGCATTGACATCACGGTACCCTTCGTTGAGCGCAGGGACAGGGAGATCCGGGCCGAAGCCGTGGCACAGTATCAGGGGGTCGTATATGGACGGGTGAGCATGGTCTATTCACTGGAGCGATTGCGCGAGAAGGCCTCATCCCTCCGGACCTTCACGCTCATCGTCGGCTTGATCGTCTTCGCGATCGGCCTGTACGGCGTGTACTTGCTCCGGCGACAGGACCAGGCACTCCGGCACACGGCCGAGGATCTCAGCAAGTCCGAGCGGTTCCTCGAGGATATCGTCAACAGCGCTCCCGTGGTATTGCTGGCAAAGGATGTCCGGAACGACAACAGGATCGTGCTCTGGAACAAGATGTGCGAGGAGGTCTTCCAGGCAACGGCGGAACAAATGCTGGGGAGACACCTGAGCGAGATCCTCCCGGACGGCGAAGCGCGGGCTATCAAAGAGAGCGACGCGCAGGTGATCGCCACCAGGAGCATTGTGGAAGTGCAGGAGCAGACCATCTCGCCTTCTCTCGGTCCGCAGCGGCTCCTCCGGACGAAGAAACTGCCACTCTTCGACGGTCGCGGCGTGATCACGCACATCCTGACGATCGGCCAGGACATCGCATCACAGAAACAATGGGAACTCGACGTGATGCGCGCAATGGAGAGCGCCGAAGCGGCATCACGCGCCAAGGGCGAATTCCTTGCGAACATGAGCCACGAGATCCGTACACCCATGAATGGCATCATCGGGATGACCGATCTCGCGCTGCGCACGGAACTCACCGACCGTCAACGGAAGTATCTCAATGCCGTGAAGACATCGGCGGATTCGCTCCTGGTGGTCGTGAATGATGTGCTTGATTTCTCGAAGATCGAGGCCGGGAAGCTGATCCTGGAGATGACACCATTCGACCTGCGCGAGACGGTCGGCGATGTGGTCAAGACCATGGCGCCCCAGGCCCGTAAGAAGCATCTGGAACTCCTGCTGGACATCGCGAACGCCGTCCCCCGGGTGGTCGAGGGAGACCCCACACGTTTGTCGCAGATCCTCACCAACCTCATCAACAACGCACTCAAGTTCACCGAAGAAGGCGAGATCATCGTACGCCTGAAGCTGGGATCCCTGAAGGGGAACACCGCGGTGCTCCGGTTCGACGTCGAGGACACCGGGATCGGTATCCCGAAGGAGAAGATCAGCAGCGTCTTCGAGTCGTTCACCCAGGCAGACCTTTCCACGACGCGCAAATACGGTGGCACCGGGCTTGGCCTGTCGATCACCGCACGCCTTCTGGATCTCATGGGCGGCTCCATTCAGGTGGAGAGCGACCCCGGAAGGGGGACCAACTTCTCTTTTACCGTGACCCTTGGTGTGATCGAGGGGCACAGTGGATTCCTTCCCACGGGTGTGGAGCGGCTTGAGGGGATGCGTGTGGTGGTGATCGATGACAACCGGACGAACCGTTATCTCGTCTGCGACTCGCTCACGTACTGGGGGATGAAGCCCAAGCCCCTGGATCATCCGTGGGATCTGCAGGACGTGCTGGCGAAGGCGGACCAGACCCTGCTGCCCTATCAGGTGGTGATCGTGGACTCGAAGATGCCCGAAACGTCAGGGGGGGATCTCATCCGGGCGATCTCCACCGTGGCGCTCAAGACACGCCCCAAATTCATCATGCTCTCTCAGGAGATGCAGGATGCCGATGCGTCGGACGATCCGCTCTCCTGGCCGGACATCGTCCTTGAGAAACCGGTGAAGCAATCAGAGTTGTTCGATGCCATCGTTACGGTCCTCGACAAGGACCAGTCCATGACCGTCCGGAAGACCTCCGGCGATGCCATCAAGCCGGCCGAGCAACCGCTGCGCGTGCTCCTTGCCGAAGATCATATCGTGAACCAGGAACTCGCGATGGGGATCCTCGAGCTGGCAGGCCATATCACCACGCTCGCACGCAATGGCAAGGAAGCGGTGGACATGCTGTCCTGGCAGGAATTCGATGTGGTCCTGATGGATGTGCAGATGCCCGAGATGGACGGATTCCAGGCAACGGCGATCATCCGTGACCGGGAGAAAGAGACCGGCGACCATATTCCGATCATCGCCATGACGGCACACGCCATGAGTGGCTATAAAGAGAAGTGCCTGGACGCGGGCATGGACGACTATCTGTCCAAACCCGTACGCGCGAACCAGTTGCTTGAATTTCTTAGCCGTCTCGGACCACGGACCATCACGCCTGTGCCGCCTCGGCAACCGGTCGCCGCCGCCGCCGCCCTGGATCAACCATCGCCCGATGTCCCCCACTTCCATGGGGCGGTTTTTGATGGTCCGGAAGCGTTGCGCCAATGCCTGGATAACACAGACCTGCTCAGGCGCGTTGTGCAGAGTTTCGTCGAAAGTTTGCCGGCAGTGAAGAAGGACATTCGTGACGCCCTTGCCGCGGGCGATGCACCGGTGCTCGCGAAGGCGGCGCACACATTGAAGGGGGCCACGGGAAGCATCGTGGCCCAGCGTTCGTCGCTCGCCTCGCTCGCCATCGAACAGGCGGCGAAGGCTGGAGATCTGGCAGCGGCAGCGGCCGGATGGGCATCCCTCTCCGCTGAACTCGTCCAGCTCGAAGAAGCCATCCCGGCGTTCCTGGCTGCACTGCCAGAAGCAGAAGCAGCGCGCCCGATCATGAAACTCAAACACCGAAGAACGACACATGAACACTGAACAGGGGGACCGGGGCATGGAAGAGGGAGAAGGCGCCCAGATACGCATCCTGATCGTTGAAGATGATCAGACACAGCGGCTGAAACTCACGGCCATCCTCGAGACCCAGGGATACGATGTTGTCGTTGCCGTGGACGGCATGGATGGGTTCGCCAAGGCCAGGGAACTCCGCCCTGATCTTGTGCTGAGCGACATCATCATGCCGCAGATGGACGGCTATGAACTCTGCCGCACCATCCGCGAGGAACCCGGCCTCTCAAGAACCCATGTGGTCCTGCTCACCGCCCAGGGAGACATGGACGATGTGATCAAGGGGCTGGAAGCAGGGGCCGACAACTACGTGACGAAGCCGTACGATACCAAACGGCTTCTGGAGACGTGTGAAGCGGTTCTTGCGGACCACGCCGATAACCCCGAAACGGAATGCCCGTGCCGGGACTTCCCTCCCCTGGCAGTGGACGAGGAACATGTCGCCATCCGGAGTTCCCGGAAACAGATCCTGAATTTCTTCGTCAGCATGTATCGCGACGCGCTCTCGCGTCACAACGACCTGCAGGCAGCACACAAGAAACTGCGGTACTACTCCGAACACCTCTCCCAACTCGTCGAGGAACGAACAGCGGAGGCTGTCGATGCGCATGTGCGGCAACGCAAGGCCGAGGATGAAAGCCAGGCGCGTGCGAAGCTGCTCGACCGGGCCCACGACGCCATCATGGTGACGGACTATGAGGGCCACGTCAAGTACTGGAACAAGGGTGCAGAACGGCTCTATGGCTGGACAGCCGCGGAGGTGGCCGGCAAACCGGTCGGGTCGATCCTGCACAACATGCGGTACCCGGCTTCCACGGATTCCCTGCGGGCGGTGGTGGAGTGGGGAGTATGGGAAGGGGAATTGCATCAGGTGACCAAGGACGGCGAGGAGCGGGTGGTGCAGAGCAGCTGGACCCTCCTCACCGATGATCAGGACAAGACCGAAGGCATTCTGACGATCAACGTGGACGTCACCGAGAGGAAATCGCTGGAGGCGAAGTTCCTTCGCACGCAGCGACTGGAAAGCATCGGCATGCTTGCCGGCGGCATCGCCCACGATCTCAACAACCTGGTCGGCCCGATCCTGATGGGTGCGGAGCTGTTGAAGCGCAAGATCCAGGACGAGGACATCCGGAGAACGCTCAGCGTCATTGAATCCGGCGCACGGCGCGCAGTGGATGTGGTGCAACAGGTGCTGACCTTCGCACGCGGGACGACCGGCGAACGGGTGCGGGTCCAGTTGAAACACCTGCTGAAAGAGATGCAGCAGACCATTCGCGGCTCATTCCCGCCGTCGATCTCGCTGACGCTGGATTATACGAAGGATCTTCCACTCATTCTGGGCGATACGACCCAGATCCACCAGGTCCTGATGAACCTGTGCGTGAATGCACGTGATGCGATGCCGGAGGGCGGCATGCTGTCGCTCGCCGTGCGTCACATCACGATCGATGAGGCATATGTGACCATGGATCCCGACGCGAAGCCGGGAGAATACATCGAACTCGTGGTCAAAGACACCGGTATGGGGATGCCGCCGCATGTCAAAGAACGCATCTTCGAACCATTCTTCACGACGAAAGACGCCGGCAAGGGGACCGGGCTTGGCCTGCCGACCGTGCTGTCCATCGTGCGCAGTCACAACGGGTTCATGCATGTGGAGAGCGAACAGGGGCGTGGCACGGAGTTCCACATCTTCTTCCCGGTCGCACCGCGCGGCGGCGAGGATGTGATGCACGACGAGACGAAAGTCGCGCCTGTCGGCAACGGCGAACTGGTGCTCTTCGTGGATGATGAGCAGATCCTCCGCGAGGTGGTCGGCACGACATTGGAACGTTCCGGATATCGTGTGGTGACGGCGAGCGACGGCATCGAAGCGCTGGCACGGTTCGCCGAGCGCAACAAGGAGATCAGCGTGACGATCATCGACCTGCTCATGCCGAATCTTGACGGGCCGATCACGATCAAAACGATGCGCAAGCTGAATCCCCAGGCCCGCCTGGTCGCGATCAGCGGGCATGAGGAGGCCATGCGGCAGGCAGGCAATACCCTCGGGCCGTCGGTGCCCCTCTTGGGGAAGCCGTTCACATCGATGGAACTCCTGACAATGATCCACGAACAGATACACCGGGAACAATAATGCTGTACGGGCAGGCATTCCAGCGAAGACCTGCCTTTGTAGGGGCGGTGCATGCACCGCCCCTACGCCGATCCAGGATGTTTGGGTGCCTTCCCACCCGTTGATTTTACACAGTTTTTCCCCCATGTTGTATCGTCGTGTCCATACGTCCATCCCTTGTGGGGATTCTTATGTCCAGATCTGCCGCCGCAGAAGAACTCTTTCGGGGTCATGCCAATTGTGCACAGGCCGTGCTCATCCCATTTGCAGCTGACCATGGTGTGGACAGCGCAACGGCATCGCACATCGCCGCCGGTTTCGGCGGGGGGATCGCCCGGCTTCAGGGCACCTGCGGTGCGCTCACCGGCGCATGCATGGCGCTCGGCATTGCGATCGGCGCACAGGAGCCCGATGCGGCGAAGGCGAAGGATGCAACCTCGGCAGCATTCAGGGAGTTTCAGAAGCGCTTCGTCGGGCTGCACGGTGCAACCACATGCCGTGACCTGCTGAACGTGGACCTCAATACGGAAGAAGGGCGTGCCGCACACGCACAGAACAACCTGCGCGAAACGATCTGTGTCCCGTGCGTACGCGATGCGGCACAGATCGTGGACGACCTGCTGACGCCGACCGCATGATCACACTGCGTCCGCCTGCCCCGGCCGCATCGATGATGTTGTGTAGGGGCCGTGGATGCACGCCCCGCATGGGTGCGTTGCCTTTGAACCGCATCGATGATGTTGTGCAGGGGCCGTGGATGCACGCCCCGCACGGGTGCATTGCCGTTGAACCGCATCGATGATGTTGTGTAGGGGCCGTGGATGCACGGCCCGCATGGGTGCGTTGCCGTTGAACCGCATCGATGATGTTGTGTAGGGGCCGTGCATGCACGGCCCGCATGGGTGCGTTGCCGTTGAACCGCATCGATGATGTTGTGCAGGGGCCGTGGATGCACGACCCGCACGGGTGCGTTGCCGTTGAACCGCATCGATGATGTTGTGTAGGGGCCGTGCATGCACGGCCCGCATGAATTCCGACGACCATGACGACAACGTACGTATGGAATACCCGATGAATAACGTCCCCCGGCCGCTGGTATTGACCGTGCTCTGCTGGTTCCTTGTGGTGTCGGCGATGATCAACATCGCGATGGCACCCTCGCTCCTGTCCAACCCGCTCGGCCTCCAGCTGCTCTCCGCGGCGGCGGCCCCACCGTGGGTTCTGATCGTGATCGCTGTTG
Source organism: Ignavibacteriota bacterium (assembly GCA_016707525.1). NCBI lineage: Bacteria > Pseudomonadati > Ignavibacteriota > Ignavibacteriota bacterium. The sequence goes on along the minus strand of JADJHP010000011.1, from coordinate 108,217 downwards.
TCAGCGCTGCGATCCAGGGTGCGGCTGGCGGCGTAATGCTGGTGCGGCGCGGTTGGGGCCGGATGCTCTATATAATAGCGACACCGTTGCAGACACTTGCCTCCTATGCTGCGTATGGCTTCGAGCTGGGAGGGATCATGCTGCTGGGCCTCGCCTTCTATCTCGGCATCGTGGCGGTGCTGATGCGGCGGGATGTGACCGCGTACTTCACCAATGACCCGGGCGCGCTTCCGGTCGGGAGCGGTCACGGGACATATCCGCCGGCGGAGCCGGTGAATGTGGGGCGGAGGATCGCGAGCATCGTCCTTCTGGTGCCGGCCACGATCATCCTGAGCACCGGCTTTCTCGTTCTGGGCGCCCTTCCCGAACTCGGTCTCGGGGCTTTCATCATGACGGGGATCATGATGTTCATCTCGGCGCTGTTCGTCGTTCCGGCGCTGTACTTCTGGGGGTGGAGCCGCTCGGCGATCGTTCTCGGGGTGCTCATGGCGGTCGTCGGCGGAGAGCTCCTCATGATCGGCGTAGTGGTCCAGCAGACGATGTCGGTGCCGCAGTACGCCGCGCAGATGCAACTGAAAAATGTCGATCCGGCGAACCTGACGCAGATGTTGCGCGGGTCGCTGCTTGCGGGGAGTATCTGCGCCATCATCGGTGCTGCGCTGATCGCCATTCAGAAGGCCACCGACTGGAAGAACCGGGAGGATACCACCGAAGGGATGTAACCCCTCTGTCGGACCAGTTTATGCGTTGCGAATAACCTTCTTGACAATCCCGAAGTCTCCCCCTACATTGTAGGTGCTGTATCCGTGAGTGTACAATCCCAATGATCTATCAGGGGGGACTCATCGAACAGGGGGGGAAGCCGGCCGTTGTTGTACGGGGAGAGTGCTCCTGCACTCGGCTCCCTGCTCCTCCTTTTCATCCGCACGACCTCTCTTCCGCAGCAGTATCCCGGGTCACCTCTGGTCTCCAACCATTCAATCCATGAGTGATCCTATGCGCCATCGTCTCTGGTTCGTTGCAGCACTCTGTGTGTTGAGGTCCTTCTTGTCTTCTCCTTCCGTGCAGGCCGGAACACCATCGACGGAACTGGACCGGTTGTACGACCGGCTCGTGGGCCTGAAGATCGATCCATTCTTCTCCGCTCAGGTGAAGGGCCTCGACTTCACGCGCGATGCGGGCCGCTTCCATTTGGAGCAGGGGCAGTTGTACGGATGTACTCCGGTGGACGGCCGGCGTGTGGCGGTCCTCTTCGTTGGCACCGGCACCTTCACGATGAAGCCGCCCACGGTCGTCGAACAGCAGCAGCTCATGCGGTTCTACGGCCAGGATTCCATCCGGATGGGATTCAAAAGGCTCTTTCTGATGTTCGCGGACACGACGTGGGAGCAACTCACGCGCATGGCGGGGTTCGCTCCCGCTTCCGATCCGCGCATCAATGATGACGTGACCTATTGCCTCAAGTACCTCCACGACAGATCCACGCGCACATTTCAGGACGCATTCATGCTGACCTTCCTGCACCACCAGAAGAATCAGCTCTTCCATGCGCATATCAGCGATGAACCGTTCAAGCCGGTCTTTTTCAGCGTGAACCCATTCGAAGAAGAAAAGATCACGTTCTCCCAGCACGGACCGATCGAGTTGCTGCACGGCATCGAGGTCGTCTCGCAATTTCACACCCGGCGTGAATACCTGATGCATACCGCTGGCCGTGCGGAGGACAAGGCTGTGGCCTCGGTGATCGACTACCGGATCGAAGCGCGTATCGCGGAGAACCGGGATCTCTCCGCAACGGCCGGGATGAGCCTGACGTTGTCCGCGGACAGCCTCCGCTGGATCCCGTTCACGCTCTTCTCCAAGCTCGATGTGGACAGCGTGCGGTGGGGTACGGGCGAAACGCTGCAGTTCGTGCGGACCGATGATAGCCCCTATCTCTGGATCCGTCTGCCTCACGCGATGAACCAGGGGGCAGTATGCTCACTCAGTGTGGCGTATCACGGCGATGTGGTGCAGCAAGACGAGCTTGGTTGGATCGGATTGATCTCATCCTCCGGCTGGTATCCGCGTATCGGATACCATGCCTACGCGAACTACGATCTCTCGTTCAAGACGCCCGCGAAATGGGCATTCGCGTCGGTCGGAGAACCCCTCTCCTCCACCGTGGACGGTGACACCCTGATCACCCGTTGGCACAGTGTCCGGCCCATGCGGAATGCATCCTTCAGCATCGGCCCGTTCAAGCGCATCGAGCTGGAGGGGAACCAGACGGTCGCCGAAGCGAAGGAGGGCGAAGCGCTGCCGAACGTGACGGTCCTTGCGTTCGATCACACGCCGGCCGGATACGGGTTCGCCGATCTGGGGAGTGAAGTGCGCGCCGACATGCTCAATTGCATGCGCTTCTTCCAGCATGTGTACGGGAAGAGTCCGGTGAAAGATTTCACGGCTACAGAGATCCCCTACGACCACGGCGAAGCGTTCCCGGGCCTCATTCATCTGTCCTGGACGACATTCAAAGCATCCGATGGGAAGGGGTGGAACGAGGTCTTCCGGGCTCATGAGGTCGCGCATCAATGGTGGGGCGTGGGCGTGGGGTACCGGACCTACCACGACCAGTGGCTGAGCGAGGGGATCTCCGAGTACTCCGGGTTGTGGTTCATGCAGATGGCGCTCCGGGACAACGACAAGTTCTTCGATGCGCTGGACCGTATGAAGAAGCGGATCCTGGGTGCACGGCAGTACATGTTCTCGAGCGGACAGGAGAGCGGCCCGATCTGGTTGGGCTACCGCACGCAATCCAGCGAGACCGGCGGTGACTATGACCTTATCGTGTACCAGAAGGGCGCGTGGGTCATGCATATGCTCCGTTCGCTCATGGTGGATCTGCAGACGTTCAAGGAAGACAAGTTCATCGCCGCGATGCGGGAGTTCTATGAACAGTTCATGGGAAAGGAAGCCCGGACCGTGGACTTCCAGCGCGTGATGGAGAAACATTTCGGGGCACCCCTGGATTGGTTCTTCCGTCAGTGGGTGATGGACACGAAGGTGCCGGAGTACTCGTTCGCCTACAATACGGTCAAGACGCCGGACGGCAAATTCGAGACCACATGCCGGATCACGCATACCAATGTAGGCCCCGAGTTCATCATGCCGGTACCGTTGCTGTTGAAATTCGACGGGGGAAAGTTCTACCGCCTGCGCATCATCGTGAAAGGCGATCAGACAGAATACAAGCTGCCGCTGCTCCCGATGGAGCCAACGGACATCATCTTCAATGATCTCCATGCGGTGTTGTGCGAAGTGGAAAATGAAAGTTGGGACTAGGTGCAAGCACAGAACGCCAAGAACAGAAACTGAAGGATCATGAGAACCGAACCACACACCAGGGATGCGCGGACCCGGGGCACACCGATCACGGCCGCCGTGGCAATGCTTGTTACAGCAACGGCGGCGATGCTTTCCGGATGCGGCACGACAATGCTGATGGAGGAGGATGCGGTCCGGCGGATCACCGCTCCGGCCGATGCTGCGGCACATGTTGTGCACTGCACGGCGGACTTCACGACCATGCCCGATGGCACCATTCAGGAAAAGCGGTACGTGGTGGTACGTGTCGGAAGCGATGCCGCGGGATTCCCGCGGCAACTGTCGGTGAGCGAGGACGCGAACGACAGGGTGCTGAACGTGGAAGGACGCATCCTTCACACCAATGGTTCCGCCGCACGGATCAAGCCATCGGCGTTCTACCGCGTGAATGTCAGTGATGACCAGACCATTGCTGAAGAGTACACGCGCATTGCGCCCCTGAGCGAGAAGGTGGCGCCGGGTGACCTTGTCGAGACCGTCGTGCTGATCGAGCATGTCTTTCCGCAGATGGGAGTACTCTTCTCACCCGCCATGTTCGGCCATGCCGCAGACAACGTCGCGTGTACCGTTACCACGATACCCGGACATGACCTCGCGATGCAGATGGCAAATGTATCGATCACACCGGTCATAACGACGACCCCCGCCGGCACGGTGCATAGCTTCACGTGGCCGGCGTACCGGCCCCCAGGGCGCACCTATCATGCGATGCTCGAGCGGAATCCGTCGCCGGCGCTCTTTATCGTCCCTTCAGGACAGAGTTGGGCGTCCTTTGGTGACTGGTATCTGGACCTGGTGAAGGACAGACTCGTCCCAGGGAAGGCGCTGGCAGATACCGCGGCCAGGGTGACCGCCGGTAAGGCCACGGCACGTGAGCGCATGGATGCCATCTTCGAATACTGTCAACGCAACGTACGCTATGAACAGATGTTCCTGGAGCATGGTGAGTTTGTGCCGAACGCCGCCGATGTGATCCTTGCGCGGAAGTTCGGGGACTGCAAAGACTACACAACGTTGATGCACGCCATGGCTGCAAGTGTCGGCATCCCTGCACACCTGGCCATTTGCTACCGGGGGCGAGGCCATCGCTTGCATGAGAACATCCCCGCCTCCCAGTTCAATCACGTTCTGCTGCACTACAGCGACAACGGTGTGGACCGCTGGTATGATGCCACGGACCGGTTGGGGCTGTGTGGCACGCCGTCGTTCGACCTTGCAAATGCCACGGCACTCGTTGTGGACCGCGGTCAGTCGAAGCTCGTGATGATCGCCGAGTCGCCTGCGAATCTGTTGCGTGTGGATGGCGACCTTGTGATGTCGGACGAATCGGGACTCACGGGCATCCTGAGGGCGACCTTCACTCAACAGTACGCGGTGGAATACTCGTGGGCCAGCGAGCATCTGAACCCTGAAAAGATGCGGAATTGGTTGACACACGCGTTGCATGAGGTCCTGGGCGCCACCATGATCATCGATTCGATCGGATGGTCGTCCGCACGCGATGCATTCACGATCACCGCGCGCTGCCGGATGCCCAACTGCCTGGCCGCGATCGGGGAGAATCGCTACGCAGCGGCTTCCAGGTTGTTCCCCAACCTTCTACCGGACGATACAGAGGAAGAGGGTGTGCAGCACGCGTTCTTCTTCCCGTACTACAACAGGGTAGCGATGGATGTTGCCATCGCCCGCGCCGCGGGCGGCACCGCACCGGTGCACCTGCGGCTGGCGTATCAGCTGCCCGCCGGACCCTTCACCGATGCGGATCGGCCGGCGTTTCTCGCACAACTGAAGGATGCTCTCGCCGCTTTCACACGATCCATCGCACTCACAGGGACCAGCCATCCATGAGAACACTGCTCTTCGCCCTTTGCGCTCTCTGCGTTTCGATCACCGTCCACGCACAGGAACCGACATTCCGGTGGACGCTGCCCACCACCGCCGACGCCGCCAAGCTCACACAGGACAAGTTTCCCGATGCCGATGCTCTCATCCTTGCCAAGGAAGAGGGTTTCATGGAGGGGCCGCACACCAGGAGCATCTTCATGATCTACAATGAGGTGACGATCTCGACAAAAGCCCTGATGGTGAAACTCTTCAACCAGAGGGCTGTGGAGATCTTCGGCTCATTCACCTACGAATTCCCCGACCGCCCGATGAAGGAAGAGAAACACACCTTCAGGATCGCGGTGCGGGTGATGAAACCAGACGGCACGGTGCATGTGCTGCCGGACACCGCCATCAAGACCGTGACCGGCATCGCCACCGGGCGTGGCCGCGCCCTGACGCAAAAGGTGATGTACAAGCTTCCGGACCTCGCGCCAGGCGACATCGTGCATTACGAGTACTCACATGCAGAGCCGTTCTCGAACAAGCGGCAGGTCCTGTTCTACCATCACGACCGCTACCCTGTGCTCACGTCGATGGCATATATCAACATGCCCAAACAGGAGAACGTGGAGTATGTACACTTCCCGCCCGAACAGTTCGGACCGGCAACGGTGAAGGATGAGGGAAAATCGATCTCCTCTTCCTGGACGCTGAAAGGCCTGGCAGCGGTCCCGGACGAGCCCTATGGGCGCCCGCTGGCCGATGTGACGTACTTGACAACGATCGTGAACAAGCCAGAGTCCGACGAGAGCGATGGCTGGCGTGAGGTGGCACAACGCTATTTCAGCACCGAAGTCAAGAAAGGCTCGGTATCGGGGTCCTTCATGGAAGAACTCGGCGTGCCACGGTCGCTGGGAGATGCGTCATGGGGTCAGATCGATTCGCTGTACTCCGCACTGCGAAAGTACTTCCGGCTGAAGGAGAGATCGTCGGTGTTCACCGCAGCATCGCAGATGGACAAACAGATCGAGGAGAAGGAGGGCGATGCCACCGATGTCGCGTTCATCATGCTCAAGGCCCTGGAGCGGTGGAACGTGAACGCTGTGCCGGTCCTTATCCGGGACCGCCGGGCGGGCTCGTACGAACTGACCGTCCCTTCTCTGGTCTGGTTCAACCGCATGGCATTGCTCATCTCGCACAAGGGGAAGGACCTGATCTACGACTTCGACCGGTGCGTGCCGTCGCGCTACGAATCACCCTGGTTCCTGAATCCGATCACCATGTTCGCCGTTGAAGACACCGGAGGCGCGCACCTTCAGCTCAGGTACAATTCCTCGTGGCGCGAACACATTTCTTCGGAGATGCACCAGATCACCCTGAAGCCGGGGAAGAAGGCCGCGGACTCGGTGGTGATCGCGCTGAAGGGGGCGCTTGCGCAATCGACGCGGGGCGCGTGGTATGCGTCGGAGGGCGAGGAACTGGACGGGAAAGTGCGTTCGTATCTGGAAGAGAACGTACTGGACGCTTCGACCACTGTGACAGTGAATGCTTTCCGCGATGAACCCGTGATCATCATGAACGGAACCGGCACGTCGCGCGGAGCCATCACGGCGATCGATACGGTGTTGCTCTTCCAGCCACAGAACCAATTGCTGCGGCACTTCCGGTCCGAGTTCTCGCTGCCGAAAAGACACTTCGACGTCTTCCTGCCGCAGATGTTTGCGTATTCGTTATCCTGGGAGATCGCCGTTCCGACGGGATATCATGCCGGGCCGCTGCCCGCGGAAAAGCAGATCGTGGGCCCCTCTGGTGCAACTGCGCAGATCTCCTGCATGCAGCAGGAGGATCGCGTGATGGTGAAGGGGATCGTGGTCTTCGCACAGCAGACCATACCGCTGGAGAAATACGCGGAGTGGAAGGCATTTCTGGACAATGTCAATGCAGCCCTGGAGAGGGAAGTGAGCTTCGTAAAGACGGGCACCGGGCGTTGAGTTTCTCATGTAGTGTGGACTGTATTGATGATCAGAGATCATTGAGCCACCGGTGACAGATCGCCTGTCACCGCAGAACATCACGAGGCATTTCCATGCAATTGAATCTCCACCGTGTGCGGAAGCTGGTCCGCAATCTGCCCAGCGTTGCGATGGGGTACAACATCTATGTCGACACCGACAAGCTTCGCCTCATCGATCACGTCTTCCGCTACGCCCGTCCGGAGGCATCCACCTTTGCTGACCTCGGTGGTGTCTGGAAGGTGAATGGGGGCTACGCACGGTATGCCGCGAAGCGGAAGAACATCCGGCTTGGCACGCTGGTCGACACCGACTTCCCGCCGGAGGTCCTGCAGCGGCTCGAGAGCGGCTCCCGGTTGCGGCTGATCAAAGGTGATTTCACGACCGAGGTTGTGGCGGATCAGGTCGGCCCGGTGGATGTGATCTTCTTCTTCGATGTTCTTCTGCATCAGGCGAACCCCTCGTGGACCGAAGTGCTCGCACGCTATGCGAAACTCGCACCCTGTATCACCATCTACAACCAGCAGTATGTGAAGGGCCCCGCAACGGTCCGGCTCACGTCGCTGCCGCTCGAAGAGTACATCGCCATCGCACCCAAAGGCCGCGATGAGGTGTACCGGCATGTGTACGCCCATGCCGATGAGATCCATCCGGAGTACGGCAAGCCGTGGCGTGACATCCACAATGTGTTCCAGTGGGGGATCACGGATGCCGATCTGCGGGCGCACATGAAGCAGCTCGGGTTCCGCGAGGTGTTCTACCGGAACTACGGGCGATTCTCCGACCTCCCTGCATTCGAGAACCACGCGTTCGTCTTTGTCCGATAGACCTGTCTGGATCGTCGGGGCATAGGTCGTCCCGTACACTGTATGACCTCCGCCCCCGCTTTTCGATCAAGAACGGTCAGGAGGCGAGGATGCCCCGACCCCAGCGGGGGAACAATGCCGTTGTTGCATATTATATACTATGGTATATATTTATATACCATAGTATATGATGCTCTGCAGCGCCTCATTTTCCATACGGGGTGATCAATGGTGATCCATCGGGTCTTGAATGAAGTCTTCCGGTCGTGGACGCATGCTGCTGTCATGCGTGCACTGTTCGATACGACCAACGGATTGACCGGCAATGCGGTGGCGCGAAGCGCGGGAATGCACCCGCGTTCTGCGCTCAAGGCGCTGACGTCTCTGGAGGCCCTGCACCTTGTTCGCAGACAACGAGGCGGCAGAGACCACATCTTTACACTCAATCGGAAACATTTCCTGTTCGAAAAGGCGATCCTTCCTGTGTATTCAGGTGAAAGGGCCTTGCGGTCTTCGCTGGAAGAAACCCTGGCCGGCATGCTGTCACCCGTCGTCGTCAGTGCGATCATCTTCGGGAGCGTGGCACGACACGAGGAGGTTCCGGGGTCGGATCTGGATCTTTGTTGCATCACCAAGAACAGTCTGGAGAAGGATCGTGTGAGGACGGTGGTCAACGACAATGCACTTCATCTCTCCAGGAAGTATGGAGTTGCTCTTGCTCCAATTCTCTTTTCGGAACAAGAGTTCAGGCGAAAAGCTCATTCCCGCCTTATCGGGGACATTGTGAGGGAAGGCCGGGTGATCTTCGGGAAGTCTCCCGAGAAAGTGCTGCGTGGCTGAGCGCCGTCGGCGAAAGACCGTCGATCGGTCTCGGCACCACAACTATCTGATGGTTACGGAGCATTTTTCGAAGGCGGCAGAAGCGAGCGAGGTACATGGAATGTGGAAACGCCTTCAGCAATACCGTGCCTGGGTTCTCGGCATACTCATCCCTGAACCCTCCCCTTCGCATTCTCCCGGCACACCCCCCTCCGATCGCTCCACCGAACGCCCGTAACTTTACTGAACACAGCGACGTCGATCCGTCCGTTGACATTCTCGCCGTTCCGCATGATATTGCATACACGATCCTGAAGCATGCGTCTCTTTCGCGCTGCTCCACGCCACCCCATTGCGATCCAAACTCTGGCCCCTATGACTGCTCTTCGTGCAGTGACGCGTACTCTCCTCCTTTGTGCCGGGACCTTTCTGGCCGCTCATGCCGGCGCACAACAGCTTGCCTTTCCCACCGCCGAAGGGAGCGGACGTTTCGCGACAGGCGGCCGCGGCGGCGATGTGTATGAGGTGACCAACCTCAATGCCAGCGGACCCGGCTCGATCGTGGATGCCGTGAGCGCCGGCAACCGCACCATCGTCTTCCGCGTGTCCGGCACCATCACCCTCGGATCAACGATCCTCACGCCCAAAGCGAACACGACCATCGCCGGTCAGACCGCCCCGGGCGATGGCATCTGTCTCAAGGGCCGGCTGAAGCTCAATGCATCGAACATCATCGTGCGGCACATCCGCGTGCGGGTCGATGCCGGCGGCGCGAACTCGTCGGGCGATGCGGTGGATATCTCCGGCGGCTCGGATATCATCGTGGACCACGTGACGGCATCCTATTCGCGCGACGAGGGGATCTCGTGCACCGAGGTGCCGGCCAATGTGACCGTGCAGTGGTGCATCATCAGCGAAGCGCTCACCTATGAATCGCACAGCTACGGCTCGCTCATCCGCGGCGACTATGGCGACCGGCGCACGTACCATCACAACCTCTATGCGCACAACAACGCGCGCAACCCGCGCCCGGGCAACTACACCGTGATCGGCACCGATTCGGTGGGGAACTTCGTCGACTTCCGCAACAATGTGGTCTACAATTGGTCCAGCACGTACGCCGGGTACAACGACGACTCGACGATGCTGACAAGCTACAACGTCGTCGGCAATGCGTACATCAGCGGCACCGAATCCTCGGGCAACTTCGCCTTCCGTGAAGGATGCCGCGTCTGCAACGGGTACTTCGCGGACAACGCCATCAACGGGGTCGTTCCGGCCGATCCGTGGAGCGCCGTGACCTTCCGCACCACCATGACGCCTGCCCACATCACGGCGTACAAAGCGCGCTCTGCTCTCATCTCCATGCCGTCCGTCACGACGACGTCGCCAGCACAGGCATACATCGACGTGCTTGCTTCGGCCGGCGCGAGCATTCCGAAGCGCGACACCATCGACCGACGCATCGTGAAGGATGTCATCGACCGGACCGGCAGTTCGATCTCCACCACCGCCAACCAGCCGGAAGGTGCGTGGCCGTTGCTCGCTTCGACAACGCCTCCCGCGGATACCGACCACGATGGGATGCCGGATGCCTGGGAGAACGCCCACGGCCTTCAGGCTTCCGATCCCGCGGACCGCAACGCAGCGGGCCCGGGCGGCTACACGCAGCTCGAGACCTATCTGAACTCGCTGGTCGGGGAGGTGATCACCACGATTCCCGTGGAACCATCCGGGGTGCCGAAAGAGTTCGCACTGCTGCAGAACTATCCCAATCCGTTCAATCCCCATACGGTGATCAGCTACCGATTGCCTGCGGCCGGATTCGCCACGCTCACCGTCTACGATGGGCTCGGGCGTGCGGTGAAGACACTCGTGAACGGCCCGAAGGACGCCGGTGTGCATGATGTGATCTTCGACGCTGCAGGACTCGCAGCGGGGGTGTACTACTACCGGCTGCAGGCCGGCGGGTATCAGGCCACAAAAGCCTTATTGCTCATGAAGTAGATCCAGCATCAGGGGCGGAGGTCCCCGCGCCTGGAGGTCTTTGAGCCTGGAGATCCACGAACCGGGCGGCCCCCGGCGTGGTCCTCTCGCAGAAAGGAGAACCGCTCATGATCCCGTCCCAGGAAAAGGAAGACGTGACGCCTCTCTGTCCGCATTGCGGCCAGGAAATGCACAACGTATGGTACAGAGAGGTGGAAAGTGTGTTCGGAAAGCGGTATATGTACTTCTGTCCGACGTGCAGGAAGGTGCTGGGGATCTCCCACCGCAAAGGGTTCTGGATGGGCTAGGAGCCCGTTCCCCCTGGCCGGGAGCATGGTAAAACTATGCCGGGAGGAAGACGCAGCAGCACATGCGCGTCGCTCAGGTCATGAAGAAAGCATATGCCCTTGAAGATCGTTGATGGTATCCTGATCGCTCTCGCCGTGGTCCTCGGCGGAGGATCCGTACTCCTCCTCGCGGCAGGTGGCTCTCATGCGTTCACCGACTTCGGATGGAGCGAGCGTGATCTGTTGCTCTGGGATGCATTCATCTCACTCCTGTTCTTTGTGCAGCACAGCGGCATGGTGCGCAAACCGTTCCGTGCATGGCTCGGTCGCTCCGTCCCGCAGGAGTACCACGGGGCGCTCTACTCGGTCGCGTCCGGCATCACCCTGACCCTCGTGGTGGTGCTCTGGCAGCGGTCCGGCGTGATGCTCTGGGCAGCAGAAGGCGTTGCGCGCATGTTGCTCCTGGGCTGTACTCTGCTCGCCCTCGCATTGTTCGTGTGGAGTGCCCTTTCGATCCATTCGTTCGATATCCTGGGGATCGCCCCGCTGCGTGCGCGACTCCGCGGCAGGGTCTTCGCACACGGCCCCTTTGAAGTGCGCGGGCCGTATCGATGGATGCGCCATCCGTTGTATTCGGGAGTGCTCCTCGTGCTCTGGGCGAATCCTGTACTGACGGCCGACCGGCTCCTCTTCAATGTCCTATGGTCCGCATGGGTCGTCGGGGCGACGTACCTGGAGGAGCGCGATCTGCTGCACGAGTTCGGGGCACAGTACGCGGAGTATCAACAGCACGTGCCGATGCTGCTTCCGCTCCGCAGCCCGTGGCCACCAACCTCCGGTCGCTGAGAGAGGCTGCCGGGAAGATCAGCCACCATGAAACAGAAGGAATGCCTGTGGGTGTGAAACCTTCGTTCTTCAAGGACCAGTACGCTTTCCGTTCGTGGCTCGAGAAGAACCACACGAAAGAGACCGAACTGATCGTCGGCTTCTACAAAGTGGACAGCGGGAAGCCCAGCATGACCTGGTCCGAGTCCGTGGACCAGGCGCTCTGCTTCGGATGGATCGACGGCATCCGGAGGTCGCGCGACGAAGAGAGCTACACGATCCGCTTCACGCCGCGCAAGCCGACGAGCAACTGGAGCGCGATCAACATCAGGAAGATCGCTGAACTGACGAAGCAGGGACTGATGGCGCCGGCGGGCATCGCGGCATACGCGAAGCGGAAGGAAGAGAAGTCGGGCATCTATGGATATGAGAACCGCCCGAAGGAACTGCCGGAAGACTGTGTGAAGATCTTCAGGAAGAACAGGAAGGCATGGGAATTCTTCACGTCGGCGGCGCCGTCGTACCAGCGCGCCGTGGCGCACTGGGTGGTAAGCGCGAAAAAAGATGAGACGAGACAGGTGCGGCTGAAGAAGCTCATTGCCGCGAGCGCGCAGGCAAAGAGGCTCACGTAGTGCTACACCAGGCAAGAGTGCCGAACGAAGTGCAGGTGCCAGTGCTGTGGGAATGAGTATCCCGCCGCGATGTGCGTGGCGGGACGAAGGAACTATGCTTCCGATAAGCATACGAATGCAGGCAAGGATGGAAGCATGAGGCAGACGGCCATGACGGCGAAGGACCTGGAGGCGCTCCGGGAGGCGAAGCACGCATTGGAGAACCCCGGGATCGCTGCGAAGATCACCAACGCTCTCGGCGTGCCTGTTGAGAAGGCGCTCGGGATGCTGCCCGACACATGGTCCGTGCCGGTCTCGCGTGCCGCTCACAGTGCCATTGCCACCGCGCTGCACGTTGCCGCAGGATCGCTGAAGAACACACTGGGAGGCCGGGCGGGGAACCGGTTGCACAAGGCGCTCGTGGTTGCCACCGGCGCAGGCGGTGGTGCGTTCGGGCTTCCCGCGCTTGCGATCGAACTGCCTGTCTCCACCACCATCATGCTCCGCTCCATCGCCGCCATTGCGCGGAGCCAGGGAGAGGATCTTTCGGACATTCATGCGCGGCTGGCATGTTTGGAAGTCTTCGCCCTCGGCGGACGTCCCGGGCGCAACGATGCATCGGAAGCCGGTTACTATGCCGCCCGTTCGGCATTCGGCAAGGTGATGGTGGATGCTGCACGGTACATCGGTCAGCGCGGTCTTGCGAAGGAATCAGCGCCGCCGGTCGTGCGGCTGATCATGTATGTGGCGGAACGATTCGGCATCCAGGTATCCGAGAAGATCGCCACCCAGGCCGTACCGGTGATCGGGGCTGCAGGCGGTGCCCTGATCAACTACGTCTTCATCGATCATTTTCAGAGCATGGCGCTCGGGCACTTCACGGTGCGGCGGCTTGAGCGCATCTACGGAGAAGAAGAAGTGCGGAAAGAGTATCTCAGCATGACAGAGGATGGATCGGCAGGCACTGCACGATGAAGACGCGATACAGATCGAAATACAGTGTGGTACTGGCCGTGCTCGTGTGGGCACCCCTGCTCATTCCGCTTGTGCTCTTTTCCACGCGCGCGCACGGGATCCTGTTCGTGCTGATCCCGACGATCGGCTTTGTGGCGTGGATCTGGTTCGGCACGTACTACATGATCACCGACACGACGCTCGAGACCCGGTGCGGGCCGTTCCGCGAATCCATCCCTCTCGCATCGATCACGAAGGTCTCCGCATCGCGCAGTATCATGTCGGGTGCGGCGCTGTCCCTGGACCGGATCAGCATCATCCATGGACGGTTCGGTGCGGAATCCCTCATCTCTCCGCGCCTCCGGCAGGAATTCATCAACGAACTTGCCGCGCGCTGCCCCCAGGCAACGATCACTGTGGCCTAAGGGCGGTGCATGCACCGCCCCTACAAAGATCCCGGCGTATCGCATCGGTGTCAATCCCGCCCCCCGAATGCCGCAGGCAACGATCAATGTGGTGTAGGGGCGGTGCATGCACCGCCCTGCCGTGATGAACCGTGCAGGGGAGGTGGCATAGGGAACGCCAGCGCGCTGCATACTGTTCATTGATTACCGAACACCGCCTTCCTCACGCGGTGATACAGAACCTACATCCGGAGATCAAGGGAATGACCAGAACCATCGCACTCGCGGCGCTGCTCACATTCATCACGTCAGGTTTGTCGGCGCAATGTTCCGATGCCGGGGCGTGTTCGATCGGGGCGATGGAAGAAGGGCCGGGCCATCGCATTGGCGTTCGCTACGCCTTAGGCAAGAGCGGCAAGGCTGACGGTCTCACCTTCCATGCGGTCGAGGTGGAAGCAGATGTCGCGCTGTTCGGCTCCTCCCGGCTTCTGATCACCATGCCATGGTCCCGCAGCTCCGGCCCGGCGGGAGACCTCAGCGGGCCGGGCGATCTGACGGTTCTCTGGCATCAACCCCTGGCAATGATCGGACCCGGCACGTTGAGTGCGCAGGCCGGCGCACGGCTTGCCACCGGAGAGAGTGACGGTGGAGGGCTTTCCCAGGCATATCAACCGGGACTCGGAACGAACGACGTGCTGTTCGGACTGACATTCACATCGGGCAACTGGCACGCGGCCGCCGGCTATCAGGTGTCGCGCGGCAGAAGCGCCAATGCCATCACCCGTCTGCGCCGGGGCGATGATCTCATGCTGCGTGCGGGATACGCCACCGATCTCAGCGGGGTGCAGGCCGGGCTGGATCTGCTCGCCATCAAGCGCCTGCAGAGTTCCAGTGTTGCCGGCGCCGTAGCAGGGACCTTTGTGGACGTTCCCGGCAGCGATCAATTCCAGGTGAACGTGGTCCCGTCGGCGGAGATCCCGCTCGCGGGAGCCTTCGCACTCCGCATCGCAGCCGCACTCCCGTTGCGAAGCAGGGAGGTCAACGTGGACGGACTCACAAGGAGTCTGACGATACTCGTGGGCGTGGATGTGCGCCTGTGACAGCGGTGTATGAATCGTTCCGTGCGTCCAGCAGCAGGCCGGGGATCGCCGGCGGATCGAGGTACATTCTGTACACTCCCGCGATGATCGTGTGGTACAGGGGCAATCAGAAGGGTGCAGAGAGGTACGGGGAATAGGGGCGGTGCATGCACCGCCCCTACAAAGATCCCGGCGTATCGCATCGGTGTCACGCCCGAGCCCCGGCGAATCAATATCACTGCTGTCCCCCGATGTCAATCCTTGCCCCCGGGCCACGTGCCCCTACTTCCCCGCGGGACGGACAACGATCTCAGTTCGCATCGAAGTGCTCCCCGGCACGGCGAAGGTGATCTTTCCCATGCCATCAGCCGTGAGTCCCCGATGCCGCATGTTGTTCACGGTCACCGCGTAGGCCGTGCCCGGCGTCAACGACCCGACCTTGTAGCGAATCGCCTGTCCGCCTGTCTGATTCCACCGCTTGACCCCGCCTGCCTGGTCGTCCCAACTGTCGATGCGGACGTTCAGCGCACGTGTTCCTGCGAACCCTTCTTTCGTGATGACGAGTGCTTCTGGTCCTGATGGGGAACTATACCAGGCCATACCACCGCGGACGGGCTGTACCGCGAACGCATGCGGTGCTGACACCGTGACACTCCCCACGCTCACGCGGGTTCTTCCACTGTCGATGGCCACGTGGTAGGTCTTGCCTCGCAGTTCGTAGGCAAGGCGCGTCCCCCGGATCTCGCGCGCTGCCACCGGCGCAACGATGAGCCGGTCATGTTTGGGCTGGAGGCCATAGATGTTCCGGTACAGCCCCACCACCGCCATCGCGTTGCCGGCGAGGATATCATCGCCCGCACCTTTCTGATCCTTCCGCAGGTAGCGCTGGAACGCGAGTCCATCCTTGCGATAGCGCTCCAGCAGGTTGCCGATGTACTTCAATGGGATGGTCGGATCGACGCCGGCATACGCGCGCACGCCCACTTCCCCGAGCGTGAGGAAGATGTCGCCGTTCTCGTACACCGGGAACGGGAACTGCCAGTGGAGCCCTTCACCTTCCTCATACGAGAACATGCAGATCGGCCAGAAGAAGAGCCCCTCCTGTTCCATCTCCGACTCGATGCGGCCGAGGATCACCCGACTGCGCACCTGGTCGTCGCAGATGCCGTAGGCGATCGCCATGAAGTTGAGATACGTCACGAGGTTGTTGCCGTGCACCGAGCCGTCGCGGTCGCGCCAGTGCACGTACCAGCGGTTGCCTTCGTCCCAGAACCCGCCGTCGATGGTGGTCTTGTTGAAGCTTGCCTTGAGCTTTGCCGCTGCGTTGCGGTAGCGCATGGCCCGGGCATGGTCGCCGAGGTACTCTTCGCAGTCCGCCCACAGCGTGAGTGCGTAGTACATCTTCGCGTTCACGAACGCGTTCTCGTGCGAGGCCCAGATGATGTCGATCCAGTCGCTCCCGCGCTGCGCCGTGTGGTCGTCGGTCATCATCTCCACCAATCCGTCCGCGTCGCTGTCGCGCGCGAGCATGAACTCGAGCGCGCGTTCGCACACGGACTTCTGCCCTGCGAGCCAGAGGCTGTCCGCGCAGAGGTCGAAGAGTTCGGCAACATTGGTGACGAGGTCCGGGTTGGAATCCATGAGGTACCCCCACTGCGCCTCATAGAAGCCGAGCGAGTCGCAGGTGCCCGGCATCGCGTCCTCGCAGGTGTACGCCCAGCGCGAGATGACGCGCCCGTCGGGTCGCACGGCGCGGTCGCGGTAATGGTCCAGCGTCGACTTGTATCCGTTCACATAATCCTCGTCCTGGATCAACGACGCCATCTGTGCGATGTGTCCTTCGTGGAGACACACCGGACCGTAGGGAGTGCGCCAGCTGTTGCTGCCGAAGGTCTTCGCATCGATCACGCCCAGGCGGGCAACGGTGCGGCCGAGGGCGCGGACGGATGCGGCATCGAACGGGGGCATGGACTCCGCGGGGAACATCTCCGCCGGGTCGGGGGCGGAGATCGTGAGCTCCACGGCGAGTCCGCGCGGACCGGACTGAACGTCCTGCCACACATCGTCGCGCGAGGTGAGGTACCGGCGCCGGTGCATCCCTTCGTCGTAGCGGAGCGTGAGGGGGCGGTCGGCGGCGGAGATGCGGAAGCGGATCCCGCCTTCCGGCATGCGGGTGAAGGATGAGCCGATGTGCGTATCATGGAGTCCGCGGGCATCGATGCGCAAGGCGGTCTTCGTTTCCTCGTTCCAGAACGTTGCCTTGCCCGTGTGCGCGGCGAGCGTGCCGTTCGCGGAATCGATGAGATGGAACCACGCCACGCCGCCTGTGCCGAGGAAGGCGGCCTTCCAGGTGTCGGGGGAGGAGAACTCCCACGAGGGGAGTGCGTTCCATGCCGCGGTCAAGGGAGAGGGATGGCTCTGTTCGATCCGCCAGACGATCGTATTGTGGCGGACGGTGAAGAGCCAGCGTTCATTGGTGCCGTTGCCGCGACTGATGCCGCTGAAGGTGGCCGAGCTATCGGTGCAGAGGACTGTTGGCGGTGGGGCATCGGCGGGTGTGGAAGCGAGAGGTCCTCCCTGTGCTGCTCTCTGGATGCCCATGGCTGTTGTTACACGACCTGTAGCTCCGAGCACGTTCTGGCCGCGGATGCTGACCCCATCGATCGTGCATCCCGTGGCGTAGTGTACGCACATGGAGAGGCCGCTGGCCGTCGTGAGCGTGACGGACTTTGCGGGGGGATCATGGTGGACGCGGAGAGACGCGCCGGATGTGAAGGAGATGCATGCTGCAAGCACTATAATAATGAGGGTCGGTCGCACAAGAGGTCCGTTCGTGGTGATGGTGGCCCGGGAAGAGGTTTTGGTCAATGTAGGCGGGATGAGGGGGAAAGTCAATTGGAGGGTACTGGAACGCCTTGACCATCGCACCTCGTTTCGCTATTCTGTTTCAAGTCCCCGGGGAAGACGGGAGTTGATCGAAGAGAAGGCCTTTCTGTCCGCATGGATGGGAAGGCTTTTGTGCTTCTGGTGTCAGATGCCACTCTGAGGGCACCGATAACCCGGGCCCTGGTTATCCGTCAAGACCACCCGGCGGTGGCAAGATCGCGACAACCCGTCTCAATGTCTGCGCATTCGCACCGGCGCTTCTGATACTCCTCCCCTGCGATCACCCGCCCAATGGGTAGAAACCGATCTTCCCTACAGCGGGGTCTACTTCTATCATATGAGAGTGAGGGGATACACGGAGACGAAGAGGTTGCTCCTCCTTGATGAAAGACATTTGTCCGCAATGTGGTTATATTATCTGCGATCCGATCTTTCGCAGCTTCTCGTGGCCCGCGATGGTGCACGGGATGCGCGCGTTGCCATTCTATCCCGTTCTCTCTCTATCACACCTCTCACATAACGCCACGATCCATGATGGATCCCCGGGGGCACTATGAAATCGGCACTTGGACTGTTCCTCATCCAGCTTTTCTCTCTCATCGCTCTGGCTCAGGATACGACCCGCCACGACCCCCTCCAGGATGCCTACGGTGGTCATCCTGTCCTGGCGAACTCCGCCGAACTCATACTCATGACCAGTAGTCCCGGCCCGTCCGGTACTATCACACCCTGGTTGCAGGTGATCGATGTCAATGGTGCCGGAGATCTCGTGCGCGACGATTGGAATGGAGCAACCGGCAGACCGTTCAACGTGGGCGAATATGCCGATGTCCTGTCCGAGGATCTTGACGGCGATGGCCTCGCCGAGGTGATCACCGCCCGCATCATCCCCGACAGCGGCAGGCAGGCACCCATCCTCCTTGAATGCTGGCACCCCGTCCGCAGTAGACCCGGATACAGCTGGCAATGGGCTTCCAGAGAGACCCTGCAAACCACGAACAAGTACCGGTCCACGGTACGCCTCCATGCGATCCGCGCCATCTACTCGACGAAGAAACAACTGGCGATGGTGGCTGCGACCGATTCCTCGATCGTGCTGAAGCTCTACGACGTGAACCATGGCTTCACGGAGATCGGATCGCAATCGATGGTACGCGGCAACAACTGGACTGTCGGGTTCGGCGACTTCAACGGCGATGGCCTGGATGATCTCCTGCGCTGCTCGCTCCTGTTCTTCACGGATATCTCACACTACGATACACTTGATATTGAGACCGCGCAATTCAACCCGGCGGCGGGATCGTTCACCCGGCAGCCGCATCGGCTGAAACTGCCTACCATGGTCATCTCTGGCCACATGGACTGGGGTCCGATGAAGCTCGTGATGGGAGACTTCCACCGCCTCGGACATGATGAAGCGGTGATCTCGGTGGTGCGGCCCAGGACATCAACATGGCAGCAGCATTACTACTATATCAATTTCTCGGCTGATGGCACGGTCTTTACCGCCCCCACCTTCTTCAACTATCCGCACGGCCTCGGATCGGGCAGCATCTTCAGTTTCAGCGCCGGAGGGGAAGCAGATGCCCTTGTCATGGACGTCAACCCCATGCGGAACGACGGCGATGAACTTCTTGTTGTGGGCCCGTTCGGATTCGGTGTTGTCAAACCCGATACCGGCATGTTCCCACCCGTCCTCTACTGGCGTGATACCGTCTACGTCTCGGCGCTGAACCGCGGCATGAACCTCCGGGCCTTGGCGGTGGGCGACATCGATCCGGATACGAGCAACCAGGAGTGGGTGCCCGAGATCATCGTTGCCGAACACAGGAAGGACACCTCTACGGTACTGCGCATCTTCAGGCCGGTTGTCAATGCAAGGAACGTCTTCACGGGAATGACAGAACGGCCGTCGATCGACGCGGGCAGGCATTCTGTGGTGAGCGCGCTCACTGCCGCCGATCTGGACGGAGATGCGATCCGCTTCGGTACGCCGAACCTCGTCACGGTGGAGAGCTTCGTGCAGCCGATCGTCGTGATGGGCGGGCCACCGACTCACTTCGATAACCTGCGGGGACAGGCATACGATCTCTGCAATGCCTACGACACGTCTCAGGTCAGACGGTTCGAAGTCTCGTACACGGAAACCCAGGGATCGGCGACACACCTCGAGGCCGATATCTCCCATTCGTCGGGTTCGTCGCGCGAGATCAGCGGCGGTTTCAGCTTCTTTGGTATCAAGATCGAAGGGTATGCGAAGAAGGCATTCGAGAGCGGATACTACGGCTCTCATTCGGTGAACAAGACCATCACGACAACAAGTATCCAGAAATCGTATCGGGATGATTGGATGCTGGGCACGGAATCCAGTCTTGAGCTCTGGGAATATCCCGTGTACGCGCTGGACAGAAAGCTCGGGACGTACCTGGTGCAGATGCCGCGCTACATCCGGACACTCTGGCTGCCGTACATGGATGTGACGCTGCGGGACTGGATGGCCGACCGGGAGGTCGGGAATCTTCTGTCGTACCGGCCGAATTCCAGGATCGCATCCTGGGCCGGCGAGAACCTGCTGGCGACATTCCAGACCAAGACGATCGCCCAGGCGAGTGCGGCAGGGTTCACGGTGAATTTCGGCGACTCCACTGTCGATGAGACGCGGTTGACCCACTCGGTGAGGGCTGAGGTCGGGCTGTCCGTGAGCAAATGGGGCGTGGAGGCCAAGGTGTCGGGGCATTACTCCGATGCCGTGGGCTCGACACATACGATCAAGGTTTCCCGGAACGTCATCGTCGACATCAAGATGGGTGATCTCAACCGTGCCTACTCCGATGCGAATTATTACGTGACGCCGTATCTGTACTGGGGACAGAACGGCGCGCTGGTGCTGGACTATGGCATCGATCTCCCCTCGAACGGCGATACCGTGCTCGGCACGTTCTGGGACAAGAATTATTTCACGAAGCCCGATCCCGGACTCCTGCTCCCCTGGCGATTGGATTCGCTGAAGAACATCGGGGGTGCCGAGAATCTCCGTTCCTACAGCAAGAGCATCCATGTGTCGCCGGCAGCCCCGTATGCGGGCGACACCGTGCACATCACTCTCGGTGTGCACAATTTCAGTCTCAAGCAGACCAGCGGGCTCGTTACCGTCCGGTGCTATCTGGGTGATCCAGGGGCAGGCGGCACGCCGATCATCGGGATCGGGAGGGCGACGCCAGACCTCGTGACGTCAACCCCGATCGGCGCGCGCGAACGTGCAGTGTTGGAGATGGATTGGGTGGTTCCCGCCGGGCTCTCCTCATCGTCACGCATCTATGCGTATGTTGATCCTGATAACACGATGGGCGAGATCCACGAGGACAACAATATCGGCTTCTTTGCGTTGCGTCCGGCGGGGACAACCGCGATCGAAGATGATCCTCCTCCACCGGTCCCGACGGCCTACGCTCTCCGGCAGAACTATCCCAACCCGTTCAATCCCTCGACGGTGATACAGTACGATCTGCCCGTGGCATCGCACGTCAGCCTGATCATCTTCGACATTCTCGGCCGTACTGTGTCGACCCCCGTGAATGGTGAGATACAAGCGGGATCCCAACACGTCGTGTTCAATGCGCAAGGGCTCTCATCCGGAGTGTACTTCTACAGGATCGAAACGCGTCCCCTTGGTACACAAACGGCCGAAGGTGTGTTCACATCCGTGAAGAAGATGATGATCTTGAAATGAGTATCATGCATCCTCTGACCCGGTGTCTCCCGCCGTGCCACCGGTTGCTGTTTGATAGTCTCCAGACCCTTCGGGACCATCTTCCGGTACCTGCTCCGTGACCCTCACAAAGGTCCGGTCAATGTCGGGGATCTGTTCGAACGAATGTCGTCATGCCCCCCCTTTTTTTGCACAGGGAAAAGCGTACCTTTTTAGGGAACGGACGGCGGGGGGCTACCGTTAGGAATTGAGAACTAAGAATTCTTGGTTCTTAATTGAGAACGGGGCTAAAGAGTGACGTACAGGACCACATTCAATGTCAGACGGATGGACTGCCCCTCCGAGGAGCAGATGATCCGGATGGCGCTGGGCGCAATGCCCGCCGTGCGCTCGCTCCGCTGCAATATCCCCGAGCGGACGGTGGAGGTGTGGCACAGCGAAAGCCACGACGGCATCCTCGCGCGGCTCGATACGCTGGGACTCGACTCCGCGTTCGTCGGAACCGAGACGATGGACGAACCGGCGCAGACGGACGATCATGCGCGCGAACGCAAGGTGCTCTGGACCGTCTTCGCGATCAACATCGGTTTCTTCGGACTCGAACTGCTCACCGGGTTTCTCTCACACTCCATGGGACTCGTGGCCGACAGCCTGGATATGATGGCGGATGGCATCGTGTACGGCCTCGCCCTCTTCGCCGTGGGCGGCACGGTGATGATGAAAAAGAACATCGCCCGCACGAGCGGTTACTTTCAGATGATCCTGGCGATCCTGGGCTTCATCGAGATCGTCCGCCGCTTCACCGGCGGCGAAGAGATGCCGGTGTTCCAGATCATGGTCCTCATCTCGGCCCTCGCGCTCATCGGCAATGCAGCCTCGCTCGTGATCCTGCAGCGGTGGAAGAGCACCGACGCGCACATCCGCGCGAGCCTCATCTGTACATCCAACGACGTCATCGCCAACGCCGGCGTCATCGTGGCGGGCGTGCTCGTGCACTTCACCGGTTCAAAGTATCCGGACCTCATCGTCGGTGCGATCGTCTTCTTCCTGGTCTTCGAAGGTTCGTGGCGCATGCTGCGGCTGGCACGCTGAAGTGTCCTGGCTTCACCCCACACACGAAGGAGTATGAGTATGGTCAACAAGGATGAGATCGAAGCAGCCCTGGGTGTCCACGCGAAGTGGAAGGCCCGCCTGGAGACTGCCATCATCGCGGGGCGGTCGGAGTTCATCCCGGCGGAAGTGGCCAAAAATGATGTGTGCGATTTCGGGAAGTGGCTGCGCACGGTTGGCGGCGAGGATGCGAAGACCGCGCACTATGCGAAGGTCAAGTCGTTCCATGCGGACTTTCACACGATGGCGGGGAAGATCCTGAACATGGCCGTGACCGGCAGGAAAGCAGAAGCGCAGAAGGCCCTGGAGCCCGGCGGGGACTATGCACGGATCTGCGGCAAACTCGTGATGGCAATGAATGTCTGGAAAGAATCGACGAAGTAACTGACCATGAAGATCCTCGCATTGGAATGTGATGTCCCCGGCATCACGGACGACCGCTTCACAGAAGAACTCCTCAGGGAGGAAGCCGTACGCGCCTGGGAGCTGCACCAGGCCGGCGTGATCCGCGAACTCTACTTCCGCGCCGACCGCCAGGCCGCGGTACTGGTGCTGGAGTGCGACAGTGTGGACACGGCGCGCAGCGCCCTCGGCACACTTCCGCTCGTGAGCGCAGGGCTCATAGGATTCGATGTCATCCCGCTCGCGGCATACCCCGGCTTCGTGCGGCTCTTCGCCCGCGGTGACCGGCGCGGCTGAGGGGGGGTGTCACGACCATGAGCGGGGCGGCACCAACAAGGCAGCTTCATTGACACACACTCCACCTGCAGGTCCAAGTACCGACTGCATTGCACCATGACCATCTGAAGGGATACGACCGACCATGGCGAAAGACATCACCGTGACACGGAACGAAGGCGGCTGGCAGCCGCTCGTGGAGCCCGGGGTGAAGACCGACGGCGTCCATGTGAAGCCGCTCCGGCGCGAGGCCGGGACGGGCCGTGCACCCACGATCCTGCTGCGCTTCGAACCCGGAGCATCGTACCCGAATCACAGTCATCCGGCCGGAGAAGAAGCGTACATCCTCGAGGGCGAAGTGCGGTTCGGGCCGACACAGCTGAACGCAGGCGACTACCTGTACACACCACCCGGAGGGACACACTCCGTATTCTCGCGGACAGGGTGCACGGTGCTTCTGGTCATCCCCGAGGAAGTGGTCATACTATGATGGATGACTGAGAATGGATATTGGACAGTGGAAAATTGGCCGGGTACATAAAGATCATAATGATGCATAGCAGGCGGACCGCATGAAGATCACACTGATGAATAGCAGGCAGACTGCATGAAGATCATGCTGATGGATAGCAGGCGGACTGCATGAAGATCATACTGATGGATAGCAGGTCGACCGCATGAAGACCATACTGATAGATAACAGGCAGGACACATGAAGATCATACTGTTCGGCGCCACCGGCATGGTGGGCGAGGGCGTGCTGCTGGAAGTGCTGCGCGATGCCAACGTGGAAGCCGTGCTTGTCGTCGGGCGGCGCCCCTGTGAGATGAATCATCCGAAACTCACGGAGATCATTCACCGCGACTTCTACAACTACACGTCGATCGAGGAACAGCTGCGCGGATACGACGCATGCCTGTTCTGCCTCGGCGTCACATCTCTGGGGAAGAACGAGGAAGAGTACCGCCGTTTGACGTACGATCTCACCATGGCGGCCGCATGCACGATGGAGAAGCAGTGTCCGGGGATGGTGTTCTCGTACATCTCCGGCATGGGCACGGACAGCACCGAGCACGGCAAAGTGATGTGGGCGCGGGTGAAGGGGAAGACCGAGAACGACATCATGCGCCTCGGGTTCAAGGATGCCTATGCGTTCCGTCCGGGCTTCATCAAGCCGACGCCCGGACAGAAGCGTGCATTCCTGGCAGCGAAGATCATCGGGCCATTGTATCCGCTGTTGCATGTCGTTATGCCGAAGTGGGTGTGCACCATGCAGGACCTCGGGCGGGCGATGCTCCGCGTGTCGGCCAAGGGCTACGAACGTAAGGTCGTAGAGTGCGTGGACATCGAGAAGATCGCGAAGACGGCGTGAAGAAGTGAAGAGTAGAGAATGAAGTGAGAAGAGAAGAGGGAAAGCAGAACAGCAGCCCGGTGAAGGCGGCCGGGGAGATGCCCCAGCGAGGGCTCCCTGGGCGCCATCACCGTTCCGGACGGCTTAAGCAATCGTGTTGCCTCTGTTGCCCTTCGAAGAATTTGGAGAAACCGAGTCGGGGAGCTCCCCGGGCGCCCCTCCGGGACCACCCGACGCCGACCATTCCACCGGCAACACGGCGATTGATTTTGGGCGAATCCCTCCGTTCATTATGGAATCCACGATACCCCGTAGGGGGCCGTGCATGCACGGCCCCTACAAGGTACAGGATGCCCCCGGGCATCCGCATCGCGCGCACTATCCGAACCACGGAGCCACCATGGACCGCCGCAGCTTCATCGCAGCCCTAGCATCCACCCCCGTCATCGCACGACATCTTGCCACTGCCGCCGAAGGAGCGCACCTGGACCACATCGGATTGCAGCTCTACACCGTCCGCTCGCTCATGCCGAAGGGCATCGACGGCGTCCTCTCCACCGTCGCCGGCATCGGCTACAAGGAAGTGGAGTTCGCCGGCTACTTCGACCATACCCCGCAGCAGATCAAGTCCATGCTCGTGGACAACGCCCTCACCTCGCCCTCCACGCACGTGGGGCTCGAGGACGAACCCGACAAGTGGAACGAGACCGTGGAACGGAGCGCGTTCATCGGACACAAATACGTGATCGTGGCGTGGGTGGACAAAGCCAAATACGCCACCGTCGACGATTGGAAACGCCTCGCCGCCCGGTTCAATATCGCCGGCGAGACATGCAAGGGCGCCGGCGTCCAGTTCGCGTACCACAATCATGAATTCGAGTTCAAGAAGGTGGGCGGGAAGCTGCCGTACGACATCCTGCTGAAGGAATGCGATAAGGACCTCGTGAAGTTCGAGATGGACGTTGCCTGGGCCGTGGCCGCGGGCGCCGATCCGGCGAAGTACTTCGCCGCGCATCCCGGCCGGTTCCCGCTGCTGCATGTGAAAGACCTCAAGAAGAAGACCGCAAAGAAGCCGGCCGCAAAGAAGGGCAAGGCCGCACCGCCGTCAGGCGATGATCTGCTGGAGGATGTGGGGAGCGGAAGCATCAACTGGAAGAAGGTCCTCGCCGCCGCGAAGAAGCACGGCACCATCCACCATGTGGTGGAACATGACAGTCCGGCCGACCCCGTGGCGAGCATCCGGAAGAGCTACGCCTATCTGAGTGCACTCACCATCTGATCCGACGCGGGCCGCTCACAACGGCCCGCAGCTTTTTCATCCTGTGATCCAGAAATTCCAGGAGCACCCCATGTCCACCAGCATCCTGCCCCACCTCTTCGACATCACGGTCATCTGTCTCATGCTCTGTGCCTTTGCCTCCACTCTGGCCGATGCAGGCGACAACCCCGCCCGCACCACCACCGCGGCAACGCTGCAGGCATTCCAGGACCCGCCGTCCGCGTACCGTACCGCGCCGCTCTGGGTGTGGAACGACCGGATGACGCCCGCGCTCATCGACCGCGACCTCAACGACATGAAGGCAAAGGGGATCGGCGGCGCGTTCATCCATCCGCGCCCCGGACTCATCACGCCGTACCTCTCGGAGGAGTGGCTCTCGCTCGTGCGCCACGCCGTGCAAACCGGGAAGAAGCTCGGCATGAAGGTCTGGATCTATGACGAGAACTCGTACCCCTCCGGCTTCGCCGGCGGTATCGTGCCGGCCACTATGCCCGACGCGAAGCGCGCCGGACTCCGCATGCGCCGCATGGATGCACCGCCCGCCGGGGAGAAGCCGCTCATCGTACTGAAGCAGGACGCCGCCGGCTACACGGACATCACCGCACAGCTCGGGACAAAGGAGTTCGGCGCGGGCAGCTACCGCGTCTTCGATGTGGTATACGAGCAGCCCGCACCCTGGCACGGCGGGTTCACCTATGTGGACGTCATGCGCCCGGAGGTCACGCGGGAATTCATCCGCGTCACCATGGGCGCGTACGAGAAAGTGATCGGGGACGAGTTCGGGAAGACCGTGCCCGGCGTGTTCCAGGACGAAGCCGAAGTGCGTCCCGCGAACATCGACACCAACCGGGTGGTGCAGTACACCCCCGCACTCTTCGACAGGTTCCGGCAGCGGTTCGGCTATGATCTCCGCCCGCATCTTGTTGCGTTGTATGAGACCACCGGCGAATGGCGGAAGGTGCGGCACGACTTCTACGCCCTCATCCTTGAGCTGTTCATCGACGGGTGGGCGAAGCCGTACCTCGAATACTGCGAAAAGAACAACCTCCTGCTCACAGGCCACTACTGGGAACATGAATGGCCGCGCCCCGTGATGAATCCGGACAACATGGCCTTCTGTGCCTATGCCGGCGTGCCGGGGGTCGACATCCTCATGAACGAATGGCGCACCGACATGCACGGGCAGTTCGGCAACGCGCGTGCGGTGAAGGAGATCCGCAGTGCCGCCAACCAGCTCGGGAAGGAGCGCACGCTCTCCGAAACCTTCGGCGCCGGCGGGTGGGAGATGACGTTCGCCGACCAGAAGCGGATCGCCGATTGGGAGTACGCGCTCGGAGTGAACCTCGTGAACCAGCACCTCACGTACGTCACGGTGGCCGGAGCGCGCAAGCGCGACCATCCACTCTCGTTCTCGTACCATGAGCCGTGGTGGGAGCAGTACCGGGCGCTCGGCGACTACTACGGGCGGCTCAGCACCGCGCTCACCAGCGGCGAGCAGCGGAACGACATCCTCGTGCTCGAGCCCACCACCACGGCGTGGATGCATGCCGCAGTGGGCGAGCCCAACCCCGTCATGGACTCCATCGGCACCGTGTTCCAGAACTTCGTCAATGCCCTCGAGGCCGATCAGGTGGAATACGACCTCGGGAGCGAAAACATCCTGCGCGACCATGCGAAGGTTGAAGGCACGAAGTTCACCGTCGGCAAGCGCAGCTACAAGCTCGTCGTCCTGCCTGCCGGCATGGAAAGCATCGAAGGGTCCACGCTTGCGCTGCTGCGGAAGTATGTTGAGCAGGGCGGATTGCTCTTGTGCATCGGCGACGTGCCGCGGTACGTCGATGCGCGTCCGGAAGTGAACTTCCCGAAGCTGCTGGAGAAGAACCCCGCCGGGTTCACGCTGGTATCAGAGGCAAAGGCCCTTGCTGCCATCCGGTTGCTCGCGCCGCCCGTCATCGGGTTCCGTAACGCCGACGGCACGCCGGCCTCGATCGCTCAGTTCTTCCATCACCGCCGGGTGCTGGATGATGGCGAGATGCTGTTCCTCGCCAACACGAAGATGGCCGAGACCAAAGGTGAGATCGTTGTGCACGCGCGTTCTGCCGCGCAGTGGGACCTCTTCACCGGCGCTGTGAGTCCGTATCCCGTGAAGCAGGAGGGCGACCACATCGTTGTCAGCTATGCCATCCCGGCGGGCGGGAGCCTCATGCTGCATTTCAGCGCCAGTGCCCCGGCGCCGGTAACTGCAACCGCCGCTACCGGTTCAACCGCGCCTGAAGAGCGTGTCATTCTGCGGCCGCAGGGGCCGACCGTCATCGAGCGGGTTGGCTCGAATGTCCTCACCCTCGACCATTGCGACCTCACCATCGGCGGCGTTACGACGAAGGACCTGTACTTCTATGAAGCGCAGAAGCGCACGTGGCAGGCTCACGGGTTCGCGGCCGATCCATGGGACAATGCCGTGCAATACCGGAGCAGCATCCTGGACCGTGACACGTTCGCGGTGAACAGCGGATTCACTGCAGACTTCCACTTCATCATGGAGAATGGCGTCGACACGCGCGGCATGCGCGCTGTTGTCGAGCGTCCCGGCGTGTTCCGCGTGGCGGTGAACGGCACCCCCGTGAAGCCGCTGAAGGGCCAATGGTGGCTGGACAAGTCGTTCGGGGTGTATGAGATCGGCGCGTTTGTAAAGCCCGGCGACAACGTCATCACCGTCATCGCGCAGCCGTTCACCATCCATACCGAACTCGAGCCCGTGTATGTGTTGGGCAACTTCTCCCTTGAGAATGCGCAGCGGGCGTTCACCATGGTGCCGGCGACGCCGGTACGCATGGGGCCGTGGAACGAGCAGGGTATGCCGTTCTATGCCGCGGGCATGAAGTACACACAGGTCGTGAGCAAGGACGCAAAGAAAGGGAAGAGTGCCGCAGCGAAGTACTGCGTGCAGCTCGGGAAGTGGAAAGGCGTCGTTGCCAGCGTCATGGTGAACGGGAAGGATGCGGGGATCATCGCGTTCGCTCCTTCCAACCTGGACATCACGAAGCTGATGAAGATAGGGAAGAACACTGTGAGCGTGATCGTCTACGGCTCGCTCAAGAATACGCTGGGTCCGCATCACGGCGATCCGCCGCTGGGCATGGCGTGGCCGGGGTCGTTCCAGAAGAGCGGCGATACACAACCGGCACCGGGGTCGACGTACTCCGTGCTGGGATACGGGTTCATGGAGGGCTTTTCAATTCTCAGCGGGGAATGAGGAACGGGAAATGAAGAACGGGCAGACGAATGAGCGGAACCGCAATGAGGGAAACATGGGGACGAAACAGATCCTGATGTTCCTGCTGGTGCTGATGACGGGGGTCGGTGTGTGTGCAAAGAGCCAGACTTCGGACGAACTGGTCGTCCGGAGCGTCGCGGATCAGGTCCTCGCACAGGGCGATCTGAGTTTCACTGACGCGAAGACCGGAACGGTCTACCGTTCTACGGCATCGGTCCCGGACGACGCCACCGTTGCTCTCTCGAGCCCGTTCGGGGAATGGCACTACACCAATGGCGTCCTGAATTTGGCGTTCATGCACCTCTCGGAGTTCACCGGCGAGAAGAGGTATGCCGCGTATGCGGCCGCCCATGTTGCCTACGGGATGGACAACTACCGGTGGTTCCAGAAGCGATATCAAGGAGCACCCGGTCCGCACTATCTCCTCCCCTTCGGACAGCTCTGGACGATGCGCGAACTGGATGATTGCGGCGCCATGGGCGCAAGCATGATCGAGGTGTACGCATCCGTCAGGCGCGAAGACTACAAAGAGTACATCGAAAAGACCGCGCGTCACATCACGGAGAAGCAGGTGCGGCTTGCGGACGGGACGCTGGCACGGCCCTACCCTCACGGGACGAGCATCTGGGCGGATGACCTCTACATGAGTGTCCCATTCCTCGCGCGCATGGGGAGCTACTCCGGCGATCGCCGGTACTGGGATGATGCGATCCGGCAGGTGAAGGCATTCACCCGCTATCTGTGGGATCCCGGGACGGGGACATACTTCCACTGCTACTATGCCAACCTGCAACGGACCGGCGTGGCGCATTGGGGGCGGTGCAACGGTTGGGTGATGATGGCAAAGGTGCACCTGTTGGATGCTCTGCCCGGGGACCACCCCGAGCGGGGATCGCTCATCAAGGACCTGGAGATGCAGATCGCCGCTGTCGCGCAGTATCAGAACGGGGACGGCCTCTGGCACCAGCTCCTCGACAAGAACGACTCGTATGTCGAGAGTTCCTGTTCGGCGATGTTCACGTATTGCATAGCGCGCGCCGTGAATAAGGGGTGGATCCATGCACGCTACGGGTCCATCGCCGGGCAGGGCTGGGAAGGACTCAAGAAGCACAAGATACGGCCGGATGGCCAGGTGGTGGACATCTGTGCGGGCACCGGCGTTGAGGACAACCTGGCGTACTACTACAACCGTCCGGCGCCATTGAACGACAAGCACGGGCTCGGTGCGGTGATCGAAGCGGGGATCGAGGTGATGCGGCTGCGGGCGTCGGCGAAGAAATGAAGAGGGAAGAGCTGAAGGCGAACGGCCACAGGAAAAGGAAGCACGGGGTGCACGCATGAAGGACAGAGGTTGGATACGGCTGGTGCTGGGAACGCTGCTGGCGTTCCTGGCGTTGAACGCATTCGGTGGCGGGATCTACGGTATGCTCGGTGCCGAAGGTGTGCCGACGGCATTGCTCCGCGGGAGTCCGTTCGGTTCGTATCTCATCCCATCTCTCATCCTTTTCGTTGTGGTGGGTGGCTCCATGCTTGCAGCATCCATTCTGATCTTCCGCCGGTGGCGGCACGCGCAGTGGGCAGTCGTGGTGTCGATGGGCATCGTGTTTGTGTGGCTGGCGGTGCAGGTGATGATCATCGGGTACACATCGTGGTTGCAGCCCGCGGTAGCCATAGCAGCGATCGTGCTGTTGTTGCTGAACCGGTGGCTGCCCCCGGCGGAGCCGAATTATCCATGATCCATGGATCATGGATAATGGATAATTTTCAAGAGGAGGAGGGATGCGATGAGGGATAAGGCAGCGGCACCGTCAACGGTTGCGGAATACATCGCCCGGCAGGATACGAAGACACCGGCCGGATTGCGGAAGCTGCGGGTGGTGTTGTGAAAAATGGATGCGATTGGAACAAGAATTGGAAGACAGAAGAAGTGTAAAGTTAACTTGACACACTCCCCGCTTTATGCCGAATATACTCCGTTTCAGGGCTGATCAGACGGTTGCGATTTATAGGTGCAATCGTTATCATGTGCATGGGTTGGTTCCAACGGAGATAGACAGCTAATCCATCGAATTTCAGCGAATATCATCCCACCCACCATCCCATGTTCCGGCGGTAGCAGAATTTCGCACCCCGGCTGAAGAGCTGCCCTGTGGCGTATGATCCCCGCAGCGACAGTCTCTGAACCTCGCCGACCGGTCGTCGGTTGCGCTCCACGAAGACCCCGTTCCGCATTCTGCTCGAAGGGCCACGTGTGACCATGCTTCCCGCTCTCCGCACACCGGAGGCGGAGCGATACGGCAGGAAGAGATGAAGAGAAGCCCCGGCAACCAGGAGTCCAGCCCCCATTCCCCCCAGCGCAGGGTTCTCGCCACCATCCTTGATGCGATGCTGGACGGCTACTTCCGCATCGACCTCACCGGACGATTCCTGCAGGTCAACGAAGCGTATTCCCAAATGATCGGCTACGGTGCCGAAGAACTTCTCGGGATGTCGCTCGCGGAGGTCGAGGCGAAGGAGACGCCGGACGAGATTCAACGCCATATCGCCCGCGTGGCGGCCGCCGGGAAAGAGCGCTTCACCACCCTGCAGCGGCACAAGAACGGGAGTGTCCTCTGTCTGCAGATCAGCGCACTCCTCAGCGACGACGGCACACACCTCCATTCGTTTGTCCGTGACGACACCGCCCGCACCGCCGCTGAACGCGCCCTGCAGGCCTCCGAGGCGAAGTTCGCGACCGCGTTTCGCCTCGCACCCGATATCTTTGTGATCTCCCAGATGCACGATGGAAGATTCGTGGATGTGAACGCTGCGTATGAGAGGGCGACCGGCTATTCACGGGCGGAGAGCATCGGCAAGACCTCGTTCGACCTCGACATCTGGGTGCAGCCAGGGCAACGCGCAGACGTTCTCGCGGAGATGGCGCGATCGGGGAGGGTCAGAGAGATGCCGTTCACCTTCCGGAGACGGAATGGGGTCATAGGTGAAGCAAGGATGTCGGCGGAGCCGGTCGAGATCGATGGCACCGATTGTCTCCTGAGTATCGTGACAGATGTGACGGAAAAGGAAGAGATGCAGCGGGCACTCCAGTTCCACTCGCATGTCCTGGACACGATCGGTCAGGCGGTGATCGTTTCGGACATCGATGGCGTGATCACATACTGGAACAAGGCTGCGACCGCTCTCTTCGGGCTGAAGAGCGAAGAGGTGATCGGGAAGACAGGCGCCGATCTCTACAACCCGGGAATCGACGAGCCACATGCACAGGCGATCGTTCGGGAAACGCTGCGTCAGGGCTACTGGAAGGGAGAACTGGCCCTGAGGCTGTTGGACGGTTCTCCCATGATCCTCTCCATGGCGCTCGCAGCCCTGTCGCCTGGCTGGAAGAACGACACGTCCATCGTAGGTATTGCGACAGATATAACGGAAGAGCGCCGCAATCAAGAGGTCCTGCGGGAGAGTGAAAAGTGGTACCGTGAATTGTTTGAACGGTCGTTCGATCCCATCTGTGTTGCCTCCATGGCCGGGATCATCCTCGATGTGAATCCGGGGGCATGTCAGATCCTGGGTCTTCCCCGCGAGGAGGTGATCGGGACAGACGTGAGGACCATTCTCGGCATGCAGTGGGAAGGTTTTCTGAATGTCGTGGATGAGAATCTCAAGAACGGCGAGGGCATCTTCGACTGGACATTCCCGTCAGCGTCAGGACCGAACCAAACCTCTGAGATCAGCGTGAGGAACTTCCGGCTCCGGGACGAGGATGCGGTCCTCGCCGTCGGACGCAATATCTCCCGTCGCCGGGAGGCCGAGCAACGGCTCAAGAATACGGTCGCCGAAAAAGAGGTCCTGCTCCAGGAAACACATCACCGCGTCAAGAACAACCTCCAGATCATCGCCAGCCTGCTCAATCTGAGGAAGAGCGGGATCAAGGACCCCGTTGCACTTTCGATGATCGATCAGAGCCGCCACCGGATCGAGCTGATGGCGTCCGTCTATGAACGGGTGTATCAATCCAAGAACCTGGCCCATATCGACTTCGCCGATTTCCTGCGTCGTTCTGTGCACGATCTTGTAGAATCGATGCGCCAGGAGCATGTGCAGATCGACGTTCGTTTTGCGCTGGACGAGTTCAGGCTGAACCTGCAGCCGGCGATCTACCTTGGCATCGTGATCCACGAACTCGTAAGCAACGCCATGAAGCATGCGTTCCGCGGCCGCGAACGTGGGACGATCAAGATCGCCCTGCATCGCGGCGTGGACGGAGGATTCGCGCTGGAGGTCGCCGATGATGGCGCCGGGATCCCATCGGATTTCGACACGGAGACGTCGGCCTCGTTGGGGCTCCGGCTGGTCAATGCGCTCATCCGGCAGCTCGGCGGGGATGCCACAGTGCAGGGTTCGAACGGGACACGCTGGACGTTGATATTCACTGCGTGCCCCACGTGATCCCTCCTTCAGCCGGTGAAGGTGAAGGAGGGGCAGACAGCGTGAACGTGTAATGCAGCCAGGACAGAAGGGAGTGTCATGGTTCAGACTGACACCAAAGGACGTATCGTTATCGTTGAGGACGAAGCCGTGATCGCCATGGATCTTGAGGAGCGGCTCCGGTCGAATGGATATGAGGTTCTAAACCTGTGCCCGACGGGGGAAGATGCGTTACGCGTCCTCTCCCATTCGCAGGCCGACCTGGTTCTCATGGACGTGCACCTCCCCGGGCACATCGACGGGATCGAGACAAGCCGACAGGCCAATTCCCTCTGGCGTATCCCCACCGTGTACCTGACCGCCTACTCGGACCATGAGCTGGTCTCGCGTGCGGCGCGTACGAACCCGCTGGGCTATCTGGTGAAACCGGTGCGCGACAGGGAACTGTTCGCCGCCGTGGAGGTGGCATTGCACCGGAGCCGGATGAACCGCCGTCTGCAGGAGAGCGATCAATGGCTTGCGGAGACCTTCCAACCCGACGTGCTTGCGTGCCTCGTCTTTGATACGGAAGGGCGTGTGCTGTACGCCGACGAACGCAGCGAGCAGTACCTGCGGTTCAGCCGGGGTGAACTGCTTGGCATGCCGATCGGCGAACTCATCACGATCCGCGGTGCGCGTGCCGACATTCCCCTTCCCATGTGCATCGCCGATGCCACTGCCGATGATACACGGAATCAGTACGGCACCGGTGATGTGCGCCGTTCCGACGGAAGCACCATAGCCGTCACGTATGCGCTGACACCGTTGATGGATTCAAGCGGGCGGCCGCTCGGGTTGGTGCTGACACTCCGGGCCGCGGAGAGCGGAAGCGCGTCCCTTCCCGGGTACGGTACCGGCGCATCACCGGTCATCCACGCGCCTGCCCGGCTCACGCGGATCGTCGTACTCAGCCGCGACCCGTTCTTCCGGCGCGGACTCCTCGATGTGGTGCATGCCTCAACGCTGGTCCGGATCGTGGCCGAGGTTCAGCACCCCGAGGACCTGGGCAGGCCGGAACTCGCGGACGCTGCCGACGTGGCGCTGATCGATGCGCGTCAGTTCGACGAGGCCCCGCCTGCCGTGTGGGCCTCTCTCGAACGGATCGCCGGGAACATCCCGTTGCTCTTCATGACCGCACAGTCCGATGGCAATGCCGTCAGGCAAGCCGTCGAACGCGGGCACTCGTGCCTGGTGGTCACGACCGACCATGTGGGTCCGCTCATCCGCGCCTGCTCCGAGGTTGCTGCGGGCAGGGTCTTCCTGAGTCCGGGGTTCCTCCCCCTGACGCGAAAGGGTGGAACCCCCGCCCCGCCGAAGGACCTCAGCGGCCGCCTGTCGCATCGCGAGCTGTCGGTGTTCCGCGGCATACAGTCAGGGAAGCCGCTCAAGGCCATCGCGGCGGAAATGAATCTGAGTACGAAGACCGTGAGCACGTACCGGCGCCGTGTCCTCACAAAACTGGGTCTGCGGTCGAACGCCGATCTGGTCCTGTACCCGTCGACGAAGAAACCGTCCTGACACGGCGGATGCCGTTCACTCCGCAGGGAGGCTGACGAGGACCGTCGTCCCCCTGCCCTCGGTGCTCTCCATACGAAGAGAGCCACGCATCAGTTCCACGAGCCGTGTGGCGATCGTGAGACCGAGCCCTATGCCTTCGTAGAGCCGCGTGTACCCTTCGCTTGCCTGCCGGAAGGAGTCCTGCACGACGCCGATCCGTGACGCGGGGATGCCGATGCCTTCATCCGCGATCACGATCTCCACGCGCCGTTCCTTCTCCTGGCCACATGCCGTTCGTCGTATCTCCGTCCGTATACAACCCCGCGATGAGAACTTCACGGCATTGTCCATCAGATGCCCGAGCGCCTCGGTGAGGATCTCAGGATCGACAGGCACGATGCACGGCGCATTCGAGCGGTCCGCTCTGATCGCTATCCCTTTCAACAGTGCGCGGCGAGCGTACTCCTCCATGACCTTCGCAAGGACCGCGGTGACGTTACACGGGCGAATCCCGGGATGGAGCCGTGCGCTCTCGATCTCGGCGAGGCGCAGGATACACAAGAGAGTTTGTGAAAGGCGCTTTGCCGAGCTGAGCGCCGCTTCCACGAGGGCGCGGTGTTCGTCTCCCTGGATCTCCTCCTTCAGCCCCTCCAGCGAACCGAGAATGCCGTTCAGCGGTGTCCGGAACTCGTGGCTAAGACAGGTGAGCACGGCTTCGTTGGAACGTTCATGTGCCGCCGCATGGCTGCCGCGTGAGAGGAGCAGCGGTCCGGGTCCGGGGCCCCGGGCATCGGGCCCGGACCAACGGTCCGCATCATCCCGTGCATTCATGCTTCCTGCCTGTGCACGGATCGGCGGTACCGCTGAGAACTGGCGGCGGAACTCGAAGACGTCGAGTGCACCCTCGGCGATCTGCCGGAGCTCGGTCCGGTCGTGGATGATCCGGGCCGCGCTTACCAATCCGGACTCGATCATGTCCCACGCGTCGTCGTATACCGAACGTTGCCAATCGATCATATACCCACTCCTCAGGCCGTTCGCTGAAACCATCTTCCCCACATACCCACCGGCCCCGGCACGATACCCTTGTGCCGGGACCCGCGCGGGTCCTTGCCGCTACTGTGCCTCCTGACCGATGAGTTTGCCGTTCGGCCGTACGGCGGTCGTCGACTTTGATGGCCTGGTGACGGAATGTGCGGCAGCGGGTTGTGCATGACCGCCGCCTGCTGTCCGCTCGAGAATGAACGTGCCCACGATCGTCTGCATATTCTCGGTGAGACGGTTCAGGTCCTCCGCAGCGCGGGCGATCTGCTGTGTGCCGGTCGCTGATTGCGCGGTCACCGAACTGATCGCTTCCACGTTCTTGGAGATCTGTTCGCTGGCGCTCGACTGCTCTTCGCTGGCCGCAGCGATGCGTGTGACCATGTCCGTCAGGGTCTGGATCATCTCCACGATCTGGCGGAGGGAAGTTCCGGCACGATCGGCAAGCTGGATCCCATTGTCCACTTCCCGCGTCCCTTCCTCCATCGAGCGGACAGCGCCATCCGTATCGCCCTGGATCGTCTTGATCATTCCTGCGATCTCCTTCGTCGCCTTGGTCGTACGTTCTGCCAGCTTGCGGACCTCATCCGCGACGACGGCGAAGCCGCGCCCCTGTTCGCCGGCGCGCGCCGCTTCGATCGCCGCGTTGAGTGCCAGCAGGTTGGTCTGGTCGGCGATGTCATCGATCACGCCGATGATCTCGCCGATCTGGTCGCTCGACTTGCCGAGCAGCTTCACCGTTTCAGCCGACTTCGACACCACTTCGGCGATCCGCTTCATGCCGACCACCGTCTCTTCGACCACATGGCCACCCTGCTCCGCGGCTTCACGCGCCTTGCGTGCATTCTCCGCTGTGAGGCCGGCATTGCGCGAATTCTCCACGATCGTCTTCGTCATCTCTTCCACGGCCGAGGCCACCTCACCTGCCTGGGAGGTCTGTTCCTGCGCCCCCGCAGCCATCTCCTCTGTGCTGCTGCTGATCTCGTTGCTTGCGCTTGCCACCGCGGCCGATGCATCCGTCACCTTGCCGAGAGTCTGCCTGAGGTTGGCCACCATGCGGATGAATGAAGCGATCAGCTGGCCGATCTCATCTTTCGTGGGATCGTCGAACTCAACGGTGAGGTCGCCCTCAGCCACGCGTTCAGCCTTCTCGCCGAGGATCTGCAGGGGGCGGCTGATCGCCCGGGCAAGGAGAAATCCCAGTACCACCGAGACCAGGACACCCACGCCCAGGACGACCAGCATCGTGACCCTGGCGGTATTCCCTTCGGCTTCGGCCGTCTGCGCGCCTGCTTCCGCCAGCGAGGATTCGAGGGCCACCAGTTTGAGGATGCACTTCATGTACGTATCGGCCGGCCCCTGCATCGGTCCATTCAGGAGTGCGAGCGCTTCCTTATCGCGCATCGCGAGAGCGAGCTGGATCAGTCTCTCGAGGTGGACGACGTAACCCTTCCGGGCCTCTTTGTATTCCTCGAACGAGGTACGCAAAGCCGGATCGGTGATCGCGCTGTCAAAGCTGGCAGCCAGACGGCCGATCTGATCGCGGTAGGTCTGGATGCGCGAAGCCTTGTCCTGCCGCTCCGCGAGGGTGGTTGTCATCAGGATGTCGCGGGTGTTCACGCGGATCCGCTGGAAGGCCGTGGAGATCTCCCCGACGTCGCGCAGGGGGATCGTTTGTTGCGCATACATCGACCGTGTGCGGTCGGTCAGTTCGCTGATCGACGTATAGCCGACAACGCCGATCACGGAGGCGACCGCGGCGACGATACCGAAGCCCGCGAGGAGCTTCGTTCTGAGTGTGAGATCGTTGAACCAACGCATGGTGCTTCTCCTGTTGTATGTGATGAGTACAAAGATCGTCAGGCAGGTTCCCGCGGCACCCAGGAACACTGCGGTGCTGTGCGTGGAAGCAGGAACCTGTGGCGGAATGATGATGCGGTCACGTGCTGGCACCCGGGTGGGCGTGGTGGCTGTGGTTGATGCTTCGTGTGCGGGCAGACCGACGGCAGCGGCGAGACCTCTGGACGAGACTTCCGGCGATGCATGTACTGGTAGCTGTCCCGATTCCTGTTGCTGCTGAACGGTCCGGGAATTCTGCCCGAGAAGGGCACGCAGGCGGTCGGCTGCAGAAGAATCCTCGGACGGGGCTGCCGGGCAGTTGCCTGCGGCGAGTGTGAGGGCGAGGAGCAGCCAACGTAGTCTCGAAACCGTGATCAGGCGCATTCGCCGGGTCCCTCCGGGCTGCCATCACGCGCGCGCCACATCCGGTCGAGCAGTTCGAGTACGGGCGGGCGCACGATCTCCAGCTTCTCCAGATATTGTCCGAGGCCGCAGATCGTAACCGCTACCGCTTGCCGGAAATCGGAGAGGCGCACGCCGGGGCCGGTGCAGAAGGATGCACAACCAGACAGGAGTCCGGAGGCGTGCCCGAAGAACCGGGCGGCCATATTCAGGAACTCCACGTCATCCGTGCCGAGTCGGACATGGGTGAGGGCATCCATCTCATCGAGGGAATGGGATTGCTCGGCATTCCATTCGCGGTATGCGGCGAGGAAGGCATTGATCTCGTCCCGGAGGTCACCAAGTTCCTCTGCGATGCCGTCCATTGCCTCGCGGACGTCCGGGAGTGAGGCGGGGTCGGTGGTATCGCGCATCGTGCTGATCGCGCGCGTCAGATGCGTCAAGAACTCCGGGTCAGTCACGCGGTCCAGTCCGGCGAGGACCCGTTTCAACATGCGAGTCGCATTACTGCAGGGAGAGCATTCGATCATCGTCACACCTCCGGTCACATAGTTCGATCCAGACATTCGCGATCCATTCGCGTACATCTAACGTACGGCATGACGTATACCTGTATGTGTAGGGTGAACGGACGGTGTCTTGTACGAATTGTCCTACACATGATGCGACCGGACGATCCGCAGATCCAGGCCGCAACAGGGTGGTTGCGTGTGCAAAGAGCAGATCGGGGCACCGTCGATGGCCGAAGCGGGGGGCTGATGAGAAGAGGGATCGGGCGGAGTTGCGCTCCACAGGGCCGGAAAGGAGACAGGGCGCAGCCAGATGTACAATTCTGTACACCACGGATGGGCTTGCTTCTTCGTGGGCTGGAGAGTACTTTGGACAATACCGACCGGACCCAACAGTTCCCCGTGGATGGACTGCAGGCGATCGTCGTGTTGTTCCTCAACCGGGAGAATTATCCATGATCCATGGATCATGGATAATGGATAATTTTCAAGAGAAGGAGGGATGCGATGAAGGGAAAGGCAGAGGCACCGGCGACCGCCGCGGAATACATCGCACGGCAGGATAAGAAAACCCAGGCCGTCCTCCGCAAGCTGCGGTCGGTGATCCTGAAGAACGCCCCAGGGGCGGAAGAGCGGATCAGCTATCAGATGCCGGCGTATTTCCTGAACGGTGTGCTCGTGTACTTCGCGGCATGGGAGAAGCACATCGGACTGTATCCCGGCGCGCAGGCGATCGTGGAGTTCGAGAGCGAACTCACGAAGTACGTGCATGCGAAGGGTTCCATCCAGTTCCCGCTGGAGAAGCCGCTACCGTTCGGGCTGGTGTCGCGGATCGTGAAGTACAGGGTCACCCGGAAGGGCGTGCAGAAGAGCAAGGGCACGGGCATCCGGAAGAACAAAGACAAGAGCACCAGGACAAAGACAGTCCGGACAGCCAGGAAGAGCACCGGCAGGAACGCAACGAAGCGCACGGCACGGGGGAAACGATAAAGGAGTTGCAGGATGACCGCGCAGGTCCGTAGCACGATCCTTCTCGTGGAGGACAATGCGTTCCTTGCCATGTCCGGAAAGGAGACGCTTGCGAAGGCGGGGTACAATGTGCTCACCGCGCGCGACGGCAAGCGTGCGGTGGAGCTGGCGGAGTCGGGGGCGGCCATCGACCTCATCCTCATGGATGTGGACCTGGGCGACGGCATGGACGGCACCGAAGCGGCCGGGCGTATCATCCAGCAGCGCGACATCCCCATCCTCTTCCTCTCCTCGCACACTGAAAAAGAGATCATCGAGAAGACCGAGCGCGTCACCTCGTATGGCTATGTAGTGAAGGACAGTTCCGAGGTGGTCCTCCTTGCCTCCATCAAGATGGCATTCAAGCTGCATGCGGAGAAGCTGCGGGTGCAGGCGCGGCAGCAGGAGATCGAGGAGATCAACCGGGAGCTGGAGGAGAGCATCGCCGAACGCCGTCGTGCGGAGGAGATGCTCGTGCGGCAATCCGATTTCCGGGAGCGCGTGTTCAACTCCATCGATGCGCGGCTGGCGGTGGTCGGGCCCGAGGGCATCATCAGCGAGGTCAACGATTCCTGGCGGCGATTCGCAGTGGAGAACGGTGGCGGGGACGAGAGCACATGGGGGAAGGGAGCGAACTACTTCCGCCAGTGCAGGCCTGAGTCGGGCGACACCACGAAGGCGGAAGAGGCGTTCGAGGGGCTCCGGCGCGTGCAGCGCGGTGAGCAGCCGTTCTTCACGATGGAATATCCGTGTCACCCTCCCGGAGCGAAGCGGTGGTACGTTATGCGCGTCATGCCGCTCAAGGGGCGGCCAGGCACCGTGCTCGTCGCGCACATGGACATCACTGCCACATGGGAAGTGCGTGCGGCGCTGCAGGCCAGCGAGCATTTCCTCTCCCTCTCGCAATCCATTGCGCATGTCGGGAGCTGGGAACTGGACCTGGTCGTCGGGAAGATCCGGTGGTCGGAGGAGGTCTTCCGCATCTTCGGGCTCGAGCCGCAGGAGATCGCGCCCACCTATCGGGAATTCCTGAAGCTCGTTCATCCCGACGACCGTGCGGACGTGGATGCCGAGTACACGGCATCGCTGCAGCCGGGGTACGAAGGATATGAGATCGATCACCGGCTTCTGCATGCGCGGACGGGCGAAGTGCGGCATGTCCGGGAGAAATGCCGCCATACCCGCGATGAAACGGGGAAGGTGATCCGCTCCACCGGCGTCATCGAGGACATCACCGACCATGTCGAGGCGAGCGCCTCGCTGGAGCGCGCCGGCGCCGCATTGCGCGCGAGCGAGGCGTTGTTCCGGAACGTGTTCCAGCACCACACTGCGGTCAAGTTGTTGCTCGACCCGGCCACGGGGAGCATCCTGGACGCCAACGAAGCCGCCGTGGCATTTTACGGTTGGACGCGCGAGCAGCTCCTGCAGATGCGGGTCTTGGACATCAACACCCTGCCGCCGGAGGAAGTACAGAGCGAACTCGCCAAGGTGCAGAACCTGGGGCGGTCCACCTTCGAATTCCGGCACCGTCGGGCGGACGGCTCCATCCGGGATGTGGCGGTGTATGCCAGCACCATCCAGAGCAGCGAGCGGAGCGTGATCCACTCCATCATCACGGACATCACCGACCGGAAGCGGGCCGAGCGGGAGAAGGAAGCGGCGCTCGCAGCTGTGCAGCGGCAGCTGGCGGAGAAGGACCTGTTGTTGCGCGAGACCCATCACCGCATCAAGAACAACATCGCCTCCATCCAGAGCCTGCTTGCCATGCAGGCGCGGGCGGCGAGCAATCCCGAAGCGGTCGGGGCGTTGCAGGACGCCGCGTCGCGGGTGTCGGGCATGCGGGTGTTGTACGAGCGGATGCTCATGGCCGATCAGTATCAGGAGGCCGACCTCGACACCTATCTCGGCGGGCTGGTGGACTCCGTGGTGGGGTTGCTGGCCGGCGAGACGCGCGTTGCGGTGGAGAAGAGCATCGGGGGTATTGTGCTCGGCTCCAGGGTGCTCTTCCCGCTCGGCCTCATCGTCAATGAGATCGTCACCAACATGATCAAGCACGCGTTCGCCGGGAGAGAATGCGGCACCGTGCGGATCAGTGCGGAGCAGGAGGGGGCTGTGGTCACCCTTGTGCTCGGGGATGACGGCAAAGGATTGCCGGAGGGGTTCGCGATCGGAGACTCGGAGGGGTTCGGGCTCACGCTCGTGCGGATGTTGTGTGTGCAGCTCGAGGCCGAGCTTGCGGTGGACAGCAGTGCGGCCGGGACCCGCTGGACCATCGTGTTTGAAACCGCGTAGCGGGTGAAGCGCATCCTTCGGAGGGGTCCGTGCGCAACCTGCAGATCGGGATCTTCGTAACCGGAAGTATCGCATTCCTGCTGTGTGCGGTGTTCATGGGCGGGTGGGCGTGCGACACGTTGGGCGTACGGGTGCAGCGGCCATGCTGGCCGTGTTGGCGATGCGGGCCCTCTGGCCCGCGGAGAGGGTGGACATCACTGAGAAAGGGAAGACTGCATGATCATCGTGCCGCTCACTGTTGATGATGCCGTGTTGAGGAAGACGTTCCTGAGCACCACGATGCACCAGTGCCTGGCGGGGCTGAAGGCCGATGCGCAGCCGGCGTGGGGGCGGATGAGTGCGCAGCAGATGATCGAG
Source organism: Ignavibacteriota bacterium (assembly GCA_016707525.1). Lineage (NCBI taxonomy): Bacteria > Pseudomonadati > Ignavibacteriota > Ignavibacteriota bacterium. Next base: position 65,548 of record JADJHP010000011.1, on the reverse strand, counting down.
CATCTGTTGTGGTCCGTGCGCGGATCCACCGGCTCACATGTCTTTGCCGTAGTCACGCCCGAACACCTGCTCGAGCGGGCGAAGCGGTTCCTGTACCACGACCGCCAGACCCCGCATGATTTCATGAACCCTTTGTTGGCGCAGGGGTTGCCGCCGCTGGAGCATCCCGACTTGGCGGCTGCCGTTGGGGCATTGCGGGCGGAGGTTAAACGGTTCCTGGAGTTGGCCGAAAGCGAGCCCGACGCCGTACGGGCGCACCCCATCTTCGGGCCGTTGAAGATGGAAGAGTGGGAGAGGGCGAGTTTCAAGCACGTGCATCATCATCTGGTGCAGTTCGGGGTCATTGGCGTGCAGGCGTGAAGGAAGTACGAAGCAGGCAACAAGAAAGCCCGGAGCGCGGCCATACCGGCTGTGCTCCGGGCATCTTTGTTCATCGTGTCCGGAATCGTCACATCAACCGTTGTACCGTAGCCACCACCGTCGACCGGACGCCGTTCCGCTCGATCATGAGCACACGGCGTTCGCCAGGTGTGCCGCGCAGTTTGTCCGCCACCGTGCCCATTGTTGCGCCCGTCACCGCGAAGCCATCGATCTCCATCAGCCTGTCACCCGCCTCAATGCCATCGGCGATCGAAGTGCCGTTGTGTTGTGCCACGCCGAGGATGTCCCATCCGCCGTCGGGTGACGGCTGGAGCGTGAGTCCGGCGATGTCCATGTCGGGCAGAGACGTGGTTGCACCCCGTTCGAAGGTTACCAGTCCGCGGCTGAAGGCGATGTGCACGCGATAGTTGAGGAAGGCGTTCGGGCCGAGGAAACCGACGACCGGGCGGGCGGTCTTGCGCGAGTATCGAGTTCCGAGTGACACGCCGCCGGCATAGAAGTCGGGGACGCCCACTATGCCGATCTCCGTGAACTCCAGCGCTGTGCCGGTACCGATGGATGCCGCGTCAGCCGGCGCTACGGAACACCGGATGTGGGGGATGCGTATCACCTTCCATGAAGCTTCGTCGGGCCACCATCCCCAGATATTCGCACAGCCATATGCGCCCGTCATGAGCGGGGCGCCGGGAAAGTTCTTCATCAGACGTGTGAGTACGCCGACCGACGTGAAGCTGTACGAGGCGCCGTTATCCAGTGCGAAGCTCAGCGAGTCCGGTCCGACCCGCACGTCCACCTGCGCGATGCCGGTCCGCGGATGCACTGCGATGGGGAGAGGTGTGCCGCGCAGGGGGAGGCTTCCGGGCGCGGCGATCGTGAGGGTGCGAGCCGGGTAGTCGAAGACCACATCGTAGCGGGCCAGGACGGTGGAAGGGAGGTTCGCATCGATGTGCATCGTCGAGAAGAGCCAGCGGGGCTCGTTCATCGCACGGGCGGACACACCGGAGAGGTTCAGCGTCATGCCGCCGATACGGAGTCCGGCAGGTGTGGCTACGGGGATGCTGTTGGAATCGGCTGGGATCGGGGTGCCGATGTCTGCTGCGCAGCGGGAGGCAAGAAGCAGTTCCGGATTGCCGGAATCCACCCAGAGGCGTACGGGGAGCCAGGAGCCGGAGGGGGTGAGGAATTCTGCCTGGATCAGCATCCTGTTGTGATCGAGCGTGAACGGGACCGTAACCGATGGCGAAGAGCACAGTGCCACGTGCAACGAGACGAGAGGAATGAGCAAGGCCGAGCGCAGGAAGGCGGGCATAGGGAGCTCCGGGATGGTCTGGTGGGACAAGATACGGACAGTGCGGGAGAGTTGAACGGTTATTCCTGCAGAAGGCCGTGCGGAGGGTTCGGTTAACGGTATGGTGCGATGGGTTGCAATATTCCGCGTTTGCGAGTACCTTGCGTATAGATCAGGGGAAGACCGATCGACATTCAATGAAACGGAACAGATCCATGGCAGCATCGTCTATGTTGCGCCGGCTGCGGCCGGTGTTCGTAGTGGCGTTGTGTGTGGCATTCTCCGGCATCCTCCTGGCGCAAGACCCGGCGGGGGGGCGGAAGGACAAATTCCTCGTCATCGCCTACGTGCATGGTGGGGGCCAGGACCTCGAGCAGTATCCGTTGCAGTACCTCACCCACATGAACTACTGTTTCCTGCGGCTGCACGGGAACAGGCTGGAGCTGGGTGGGGAGCGGGACTCCATCGGCATCACGAGGCTTGTCGCGTTGAAGGCCAAGCACCCCGGGCTCAAGGTGTTGCTGAGCTTTGGCGGGTGGGGCGGGAGTCCCACGGCTTCCGACGTGTTCATGACCGCTGAAGGGCGGCGGGACTTCGCCGTGAGCTGCAGGGAGTTGCTCGTGCGGTTCGGGGCGGACGGCATCGATCTTGACTGGGAGTATCCGGCGATCGAAGGGTATCCCGGGCATACGTACCGGGATGAAGACCGGCGCAACTTCACCCTGCTTGTGCAGGAGATGCGGAAAGAGTTCGGCGAGAAGTACGAGATCACGTTTGCCGCCGGCGGGTTCGGTCCGTACTTCTATAAGAGCGTGGAGTGGGACAAAGTGATGCCCGTCGTGGACTACGTGAACATCATGAGCTACGACCTGGTGAACGGCAACAGCACCGTGACCGGGCATCACACGGCGCTGTACAGCACCCCGCAGCAGGACGCCAGCGTTGCGAGCGCCATCCGGACTCTGGACTCGCTCGGCGTACCGCGGAACAAGGTCGTGATCGGCGCGGCGTTCTATGCACGCGTCTGGGAGAATGTGGACAACGTGAACCACGGGTTGTACCGTTCAGGGAAGTTCAAGACCTTTACGTCATACCGTTCGTTCGAGGATCGCATGTGGAAAGGGCATGAGTTCGTGCAGTACTGGGACAGCACCGCGTGTGCGCCGTATGCGTACGATGCGAAGAACGGGTTCTATGCCACGTACGATGACAAGCGGTCGGTGGCGATGAAGACCGCGTATGCTCTGGACAAAGGATTGAGGGGGATCATGTTCTGGGAGTTGACGGGGGATGTACCGAAAGACGGATTGCTGGAATCGATTGCTACCACCAAAGTGAAGGATGAGGAAATAGGAAAGACCAGGTAAGGGTCTTCCGTTCGTCTCCTTTGAGAATATCGTGGGCACCCTTAGCGTGGCATCGAACACAGGACGGGTCAATTTGCACTACGGAAACTCTTTGTCTTGATTGTATAGCTAGGGGAGGATTCACATCCGGAAGGGGTTCCTTGGCTTCGGCAATCACTGAACTACCAGATTGAAGCAGATACACGAACCCTCTGGATTCCGCATCGCCACGCCAGTTGTGATCGTGATAGCTGCCAGCAGCCCTTATTCCACTCGCCCGGAAATGAAAAAGTTCGTACCTTAGAGGGAAGATCAATTGGAAAACCTCTTTTCGGCTTCTGCCGAACATTTTCAAGCGAAACGGGCGAACGAAATGCCGCTGACATCAGTGGAAATTTGTGCAGGAGCCGGCGGACAGGCCCTTGGACTTGAGCGGGCGGGATTTCATCACGCAGCATTGATTGAAATCGACCCTGCTTCTTGCGAAACCTTGCGCGCAAACCGCCCGAAATGGAACGTCATTGAAGGCGATTTGAGAGAATTCGATGGAACTCGGTATCGGGACATAGACCTGCTTGCAGGCGGCATACCCTGTCCTCCGTTCTCGGTTGCAGGAAAGCAACTTGGTCCGGAAGATGAACGGGATTTATTCCCGCAGGCCATTCGTCTCGCAAGCGAGATTCGACCCCGGGCCGTCATGCTTGAAAATGTGCGGGGATTGCTCGACCCAAGGTTTGATGCCTATCGGGGTAAGGTTGAGGCCAAGATGAAGCGGCTTGGTTACGAACCCATGTGGCGGCTGCTTCACGCTTCGAGTTTTGGAGTATCCCAACTCAGACCGCGGGTCGTCTTTGTGTGTCTCAGGAAGGATACCGCTTCAGAGTTCTTCTGGCCGGATCCGGCGGACGTCTCCCCGCCCACAGTAGGTGAGCTGCTGTTTGATCTTATGAAGGGAAACGGCTGGGAGGGGGCAAAAGAATGGCGTGCGCAAGCAAATTCAATAGCCCCGACGATTGTTGGAGGGTCGAAGAAGCACGGAGGTCCGGATCTTGGACCCACGCGGGCAAAACGCGCCTGGGCAGCGCTTGGCGTTGACGGCCAGGGAATAGCGGATGAAGCTCCCGATGCGGCCTTTGCCGGGATGCCGCGCCTCACCCCGCGCATGGCGGCTAGAATCCAGGGGTTTCCTGACGACTGGCATTTTAGGGGCAGGAAGACCGCAGCCTACCGTCAAATCGGGAATGCATTTCCTCCGCCTGTGGCGGAAGCCGTAGGGAAACGGATCGCGGCAGCCCTGCGTGCAGCATCGCGGCGAATAGCTAGACAATCGGCATAGATATGACTCAACGCCAGCCATTTCTCCAGAAAGCAAGGACGGATTTCCACAACGAACTCCTGAAGACATTGCTTACCATCACGAACGATGTTCCCAGCAATGCAGACAAGGACAATAAATCGAGCGTGTCGATCGCCACCGGGATTGCCAAGCGGCTCCAGGCCGAGACCGGAATCAGGCTGGCAGCACAGACATCGGGAAACCAATTTGAGGAGACGGTTGCCGCTTTCGTCCGGGCGACTTTTTTGAAGCTGTCACATCTGAGACCCGGGAAGTGGGAGGTACTCCAGGTGGGCAATCGCAACAGGGGTGTAATTGCTGGATTCGCGCAATATGCTCACTTGGTGGCACTCCGAGCGTGCGGCTGCAAAGGATGCTGAACTTGCTGCAGCTCTCGGGAATGATTATACAATCACACCGGACGTTATTGTGGTTCGTGGTCTTGAGAATGATTCTTCGATCAACAAGCCCGCGTATCTCGTTGACAAGAAAGTATCGTCGAGAGCAGACCTGCGCCAAGGCTCTGGCAAGCTTCCACTGCTCCATGCAAGTATTAGTACGAAATGGACCCTCCGAAGTGACCGCGCTCAAAATGCACGATCGGAAGCGCTAAATCTGATCCGCAATAGAAAAGGGCGTCAGCCGCATATCGCAGTTGTCACCGCCGAGCCCACCCCAAGCCGCCTCGCGTCACTTGCGTTGGGCACCGGTGACATCGACTGTGTTTACCATTTTGCGCTTGATGAACTAATCGAGGCGGTCGGGGACCTTGGCAACCCCGAAGCGGAAGAGATGCTCAGTATCATGGTCGATGGCAAACGACTGAAGGACATTTCAGATCTGCCACTTGACCTGGCGGTGTGAACGACCATGGGAATGAGCCGGAGTGAGAATATGCGGCGCATAAGGAGTACGGGAACTCTTCCTGAAATCCGTGTGCGTGAAGCAATAGGGAGGCTTGGGTTCCGCGGCTACCGGAACAATAATCGGGTGATTCTTGGGAATCCGGATATCGTTTGGTCACGCAAGAAAGTCGCCGTTTTCGTCAATGGATGCTTTTGGCATGCGCACGGCTGCGCGGAAGGAATCCGGAAACCCAAGTCCAACAGAGAATACTGGATCCCAAAGCTGACCGAGAACCGAATGCGTGACCGCCGCAACAGACATATCTTGCGCTCTCGCGGATGGCGCATCCTGACCATTTGGGAATGTCAGATCAGCAGCATGGATTCCACGGCTTCGAAGCTGCGTGTATTCTTGTGCAACTCAGGCTTGCGTAGAGCAAGCGTAGCTCGATAGATTCGGGGGGGGCTTTGACGCTGGAACCGTTGAAACATTGCCAAGTGGTCTGTTCTTATTGATTCTTGACAGCACTCTATCGTGAATTCCCACTAAGGGAGGACCAAGGCGTCCTCACGTACCGGTTTCAAACCTCTTTCCGCCTCCCCCGAAAGGCATGAGCCGATGCCCAACCCCTGGTCACGTCAGGAAGTAGATTCTATCATCGAAGATTACTTCTCGATGCTCTTCCTAGAGCTGGATGGCCTGTCGTACAATAAGACCGAGCACCGGCGCTTGTTGGCCGAGGCGCTGAATGGTAGGAGCGATAGTTCCATCGAATCAAAACACCAGAACATCAGTGCTGTACTTATTCAACTTGACTGCCCGTACATATCTGGATACAAACCATTGAAGCATTTTCAGCGGCTTCTCATGGATGGTGTCTCAGACATGATTAGGGAGCCAGGTGTCAAAGAACGCCTAAGTGCTGCTGTCAGCGCCATCGTTGCGCCCAGCTCCCGGAAGCTACAACTGGTGCCAACTCCTGTCCGGATTGAACGAACCGCCTATCAGGTGAATAGCCGTCGGCCATCAAGGTATCCTTCCGGATTTCCAAATTATCTCGAGCAGGAGGCGCGCAACATTGCCCTCGGAGCCGCTGGTGAAATCGCCGCGCTTGACTTCGAACGCGCTCGGCTGCAGGAAGCCGGAAGGGATGTTCTAGCCAGGAATATCGAACATACCGCGGTGACGGAAGGTCCCGGCGCAGGATATGATGTCCGGTCATACGAGTCCGATGGAACCGACAGGTTCATTGAGGTAAAGACTACTGCCTCCGGCGCATACACCCCTTTCTTTGTGTCTGCCGATGAGCTTCAAACATCAGCCCGCCACCAGAGAATTTACCATCTTTACCGGGTCTATCAGTTCAGGACGAATCCACAATTCTTCGTCCTGAAAGGCCGGCTTGAGCATTCCTGTAAGATCGAACCGGTCCAGTACCGTGCGAAGCTATGAGAGTTCACAATCAGAGATTTGAGGAGTATCGTGTCCCGGCGAAGAGAGATACTCAGCAACATTGCTCACGAGGAAACAATCCTCGCGACCCTGCGCAGGGATGAATCTGCATGTCTTGAGAGAATCTGGAAGCTCAACGAGCAACTTGCAGCTCTGCCCCCCGTCCCTCGTGACCTTCAGACCCCCGGGGAACCAATACCAGCGCATGAAGTCCCCGCCTCAAACCCTGAGAAGGTTGCCCTCTTCCGATCCCTTTTCCGCGGCCGTGAAGATGTGTTTCCGCTCAGGTGGGAGAACCCTCGCACGGGGAAATCGGGATACGCTCCTGCCTGCAGCAATGAATGGCGAGAGGGGATCTGTGAGAAGCTTGGCCCTTCGCGGCGGGCCGGAATATCCGTGTGCGGTGCATGCAAATCACAGGCGTTCCGACCGGTTACGGATGAGGAGATCGCGCGGCACCTGAAGGGTGAGCAAGTAATGGGGGTATATCCCCTCCTCCGTGATGACACCTGCTGGTTCCTGGCTCTCGACTTCGACGGAATCCACTGGGATTCCGACGCCTCTGCCTTGCGACGACCTGCAATCGATATGGCCTGCGAGTTGCGATTGAGCGATCCCGATCCGGCCAGGGAGCGCATGCGTGGTTCTTCTTCACGGTTCCGGTGGAAGCATTGCTGGCCAGGTCCTTCGGATTCTTCCTCCTCTCACAGACCATGAATCAGCGGCATGAGATTTCTCTTCAATCGTACGACAGACTCTTTCCAAACCAGGATATGCTTCCACGGGGTGGATTTGGCAATCTTATCGCTCTTCCACTTCAGCGCGGTCCGAGAGAGCAGGGCAACACGATGTTCCTCGGGGAAGATTTGAAAGACTGTCCGGACCAATGGCAATTCCTTGCAACGATCGAACGGCTCACACCGGACACGCTTAAAGCGATCAAAGGACCAGGCGGGACCACACTGCTTGCTGTGGGAGTCCGTGACGCTGATATACCACCATCTACACATTTGCTGATGGGGGGTGCCGGAGAAGGCGGTTTGAAGATAGAGGTCCCAGCTCCACCGTTCGTGGAAATGTGTCTATCAAACAATCTGGCAATCCCAAAGTTGGGGATGGGTTCTCCGATCCTGCGTGGTCTCAAGAATCTTGCGGCATTTGCAAACCCGGAATTCTACCAGCGGCAGCGCATGAGACTTTCAGTTGCACGCACACCACGGCTCATTTCGTGTTTTGAAGAGGATGAGACGATTCTGGCTCTACCACGAGGATGCAAGGATTCCGCAGTGAGAATGCTGAAAGAGGCGGGAAGCAAGGTGACTCTGGTCGACAAACGCAGCACCGGTACACCGATAGACCTTTCGTTCGCCGGGCAACTCAGTCCTGTTCAGGAATCAGCAATTCAGGATCTGCTCCTGCATGAGTCCGGGGTTCTCGTTGCGCCTCCCGGCGCAGGAAAGACGGTAGTCGGGTGCCGCATCGTTGCCGAGAGAAAAGTGAACACTCTGGTGATCGTGCACCGGCAGGAACTCCTACTCCAATGGACTGCTCAGATCGAGGTCTTTCTCGGACTGAACCGCAAGTCCATTGGCCATATTGGCGGAGGAAAGAGGCTGCGAACAGGAGTCGTGGACGTTGCGATGATGCAGAGCCTGTTCCAGGGAGGGAAACCGAACCCACTAATTGCTGAATACGGCCACATCGTTGTCGACGAGTGTCACCATTGCCCCGCTTATACATTTGAGCGTGTGCTATCCGTGGCAAGGGCGAAGTACTTCACAGGTCTCACGGCGACGCCCCAACGGAGGGACGGGCGCCATCCGATCATTGAAATGCAGCTCGGACCGGTCCGGCACACGGTTCCGTCAAAGACCGGGGATGGAGAATCAGCATTTCGGCGCAGACTTCTAGTTCACGCAACCGATTTCCGTCTCTCAGGAGAACATGATCGGGGGATACAGGAGATCTACAGCATACTTGCGGCAGACGAAACGCGCAACGACAGGATCCTCGACGACATCATTTCAGCACTTGAGGCGCATCGTTCACCTCTCCTGTTGACTGAAAGAAGGGAGCATCTGGAATTCTTTGCAGAAAAGTTGAAGACATTCGCACGGAACCTGATCGTGCTGCACGGCGGGATGACTCCGAAAGGACGAAGGTTGGAGATGTCGCGGTTGGCAGCGATCCCCGGAAACGAGGAACGTCTTCTCATCGCGACGGGGCGATACCTTGGTGAGGGATTCGACGATGCGCGGCTGGACACCCTCTTTCTTGCGCTGCCCGTTTCGTGGAAGGGGATCCTCGTGCAATATGCCGGCAGGTTGCACCGAATGCATCCCGGCAAGCACGAAGTCGTCGTCCACGACTATGTTGATGAGCACGTGCCCATACTACAGAAGATGTTTGAGAAAAGACTGCGTGGATACCGGGCGATGGGGTACGCGTACGACCGCTTGAAATGATGAAGCGAGTTGTCGTGATTTGCCCGCTGCTTGTTGCGACATCAAATGGCGTTCTAAAGGCGATAAGTCCAGAACCATCTCCCATCGGTTGAGGGTTCTTGCGTTAGTAGGTGGGATTTGACCCGTATTGCAGCCACCGGAACTGCTGCTAAGAAGGGGCCGATGCACACACTCTTCACCAGCATCATTACCCCATTCCGCGCTGCAGCTCTAATTTCTCTCCCGCCACCGCCGCCAGAGGCACTCTCGATGAGACACGGGAGACCTCCCATGCGCTACAACTCGGATCGGGCGACACAGAACTCTTCGCCACGGATCTAACGAGGCTTTCGCGAACCTTACCCGTCACGTCTGTTGCCTCGTGCTGAATGAGCACCATTGTTCCAGATATTCCTGCAAGACTGGCGGGATGATCTCCACCGAGTCACCACGAGGCGGATTCGAAATGGATGCGGCGTTCGGCTCACACCCGTTCGTGCGCGGCTTCGGCTCCTGGACGGTAAGGAGGATCATCATTGATACCCTCAATGGGGCATCCCCACATGGAGGAAGAGTTTTCTCAGGGAAGATCCCCGCGAGGGTGGACCGCTCCGCGACATATGCCGCACGGGATGTGGCGAAGAACCCCTTCGCCGCAGGCCTTGCTCGGAGATCCACCATCCAGCTCGTGTAGGCCATCGTCGTGTGCGCCGAGCGGGTGTCGGTGATGGTGGACCTCCACGGGACGGGGATCATTGCGGGTGAGAAAACCGAGGCCCCGTGAGAGATGTCTTCGACCTGACTACGCTCCGCATCATCCGAATGCTAGACCTCCGGCGGCCAGTCTTTTAAACTGAGGGCGGCGTGCGGGCATTTCGAGAGGGAGGGCGTGCCGTGGGAGAGGGTGGATAGAACATCAGACCTCCTCTCAGGTGTCTGATCGATGATGTGAGTGAATCGGGGTCACTGTTGAACAGCAGGGGCTGATACTTCGATAAACAAAAGTTTCCTTGATTTCCCCTTCGCGCTTGGTTATACTCTCTCGTAGTGATCCTCTATGGAGAGCAAGCAGGAGAACAAGAGATGGAGAGCCTCTCTTACCGGCAACGGCAGGAGGGGCTTTTCGGTTCCGGGGGGTCAGGGAGACGCGGCAATGTCTGACCAATGGAGTGGAATGCAAGGCCAACCATCTGTAAGGCGCGATTTCGCCGTATTCCCTTATCTTCCTCCGTCGGAATGTGCTCGAAGAGGCACTTTCTATTGGCGAGCAATCTCATGGTAAGCAAATGCCTTGGTTACGGTTGATATGTACTATCCCCTTCAAACCGGTCTACGCTACTCCAACGACACGGAGAAGGTACGAGTCTCGCCAATTGAGCAATCCTCTCCGGGCGGATGACAGGTAGGTGTCCTCTTCATAACGTCTCCCGGGGAACGTAACATTTGAGTTAGTTTGGTGAATGTCGCAGAAGATTATCGGGAATTGGTCAATGATTCCTATTACATCGCCATTGTAAAGTAGCCGCAATTGTATTACGTCTCACATTGTCTTCCTCAGGCACCGCCCATTTGACTACAATTCCTGTCGCCGTGCATGCGACAGATTGAAGGGAGCAATCCACGAAGCGGAAAATAGGTGTTGATAGGAATCACTCCGTCCTGTGAAACCTTCCTCTGTAGACCATTGAAGCCTTACTGTCGCAACGGGTCTCGTAGGTGGTCGCGATAGATGAATCGTCCCTGTGAACTGTACCGACTAACCAAGGCCGAAGGCAAGCCGCCAAATCTAGATTTAGAGGAACAGGCAATGGAAGATTTTAGCACAGGTCAGACAAGAACCGAAGCGAAATTGGAAAGCCATTCAATGCTAGCACGCATTCGGGAGACCTTTACACAGGAAATCTACCAGGACTTTCTCGACTACATACTCCAGCGATTTGCGAAGCCGTGCAGCATCGTGGTTGTCCAGCCAAACAGACGGCTCACATCATACGCGCCTCACAATAGGTACCAAGGCTTCTGTAGCTTCTGTCTGTTGATTCGCCAAGAGGAGACAGTGACCGAGAGTCCATCGCCTTGCATGATAAATACTTGGGAGATTGTCACTCAATGTCTGTCGGCCGAGGCTAGCGCTTCGGGAAATCCTTGGGGATGGCGCCACTGCCACATGGGACTCCTTGATCTGTACTTACCGATACGTTCAAGGAACAAAGGAATGAGGGATGAGATCCTGGCGATCCTGTGTATCGGTCACGGTCGACCGGCGGGTGAGGAGGCACTCACGAGAATATACGCCCGAATTGACGCCATCACGCTCGGATCGGACGCAGGGAAGTACTACCCTCACCTGGATGTAACAAAACGAGATCAGCTTAGGTGTGCCCTTCGTAACATGCTTGAAGAAGCGCCGGTGATTGAATCGAGTGAGATGGCTAGAATTCAAGGGGAAGTGCAAGAGGTGATCTCTTTGATGGAAATTGTGGCAACGCGGAATTTTCATGGCGGAATCCTTTTCGAGGGAGAGAAATTCATTGGTTCACTGGGGCTCGATGTGGTAGAGACAAACATCACAGCTAAACATTTGTGGTCAGTGATTGAAAATGCTATTGGTAGGATAGTCGAGTATTTTGGGCTTGCATCAGGTGCGGTATATGTGACCCCGCACGGTGACCATGACTATTCCTCCCTCACTCAAGTAGTGAGGATTCCTACCTCAAAGGCCGCGCCGAAAGAAATCGGGTTCGCGTCATTTGAACAATTTGAGCGGCTGAGCAACATCGAAGGGATCCTGATTCCTAACCCCAATGAGGATATCAGCTGGTTGCATCCCCATGAGTTCTTCGAAGCCCGCCATGCATTTGTCTTCTTGAAATCTGTGCATACTGGGCATCTTATTCTGGTCGGTCTTGGATGCGCCGATCCAAACAAAACGAACTCATTCCAGATTGCCATATTGCTTGAAGCCGTGCGACAAAAGATCTTCAGATTTGCGGAAGAGGGGCTATTTGCGATTACGCTAGATAACATAATGGCAGAAATGGGCCACCTTATGGGGAGAGTTGCAGGCAAGATAACCTCTGGTTTCGCAACGCTGCAAAGTTACCCCGATGCCAAGATGGCCCATAGTAGTCCCTCCCCCAAGATCAAGCAGTTGCTATCGAATGCGGAATGGGCTCTGGAAGACGGCATTTGCAGGTTGGAAATCATCAGTCACAATTTCTATTCTTTTGGACAACGGCGACAAGGAGGAGAGATCGAAATCGGCGAACAGTTTGTAGAATTCGATGCAATTGAATGTCTCCGGCAACTAGAGTCCTTCTTCAGACAGTCGGTAAAACACTCCCAGCTAAGTGACGTCAAGATGATCTATGAATGTGATACGGCTAGGGTCAGAGGAAATAGGAATAGTCTGAAGCTGATCTTTCTGAACCTATTCGACAACGCACACAAGTTTGCATATGCAGATACCTACCTGGAGATCTCGGCATCACAAAGATTAGGTAGATGTGTGGTTAGTTTTAGCAATCTCGGGATCGGAATCGCTTCTGGTGAAGAAGACCGCATCTTCAATCCATTCTATAAGTCGCGCTACCAAGATCCATCACGGAGGATTGAAGGTCTCGGCCTCGGCCTCTCATTTTGCCGATGGGCAACGAATGAGGTCTTTCATGGATCAATTGACATTTCCAGCCGAAAAGCTAGGATACCTCATCCGAGACGATTCGACGGTGATAATTATCTGACTACGGTGTCAGTGTCATTGCCAACCTATCCATTGGATCCTAATCATGCATAGAATCTTTCTATTTGATGATTACCCCGTTGCGAGTGAAACCCTTCTCTTTCGATCGCTTCTTGAAGTAGAGGCGGAGAAGCACTCACTGAATCTGCATTGGGATGAAGAGAAATCATTTTCGGCCTTTGAGCGAAGGATTCGTGAGATTGAATACGATATACTAATCCTTGACATCATGGCGAAGAGAATTGGGCCCATGAAGTGGAATAGCACAGGGCATGAAATACCTGAGGATTTGACCGGGATCGGAATTCTCCAGAACTGTCGCCTAGGTAAGTATGGGCATCGGTATCGGACTTGTCCGATCTTCATGAGAAGTGCTCGAGGTGAACCGTATGTAGTTCGGATGAGCATGAATGAGGGAGCCAATGCCTATCACCGAATCGGGGTCGAAGACAAAGAACTGGTAGATAGGATTGTTGTTCTCCTTAAAGACCCAATGCAGGTCTAGCAGAGTCAGTCACATTCCTCGAATAATCAGATGCAATATACATCTAGAGTGATTCAACAACTTCGGAAACGATGGGTGGGCCAGGAGGCCTGAGTTCGCGCCATTTTCGAAGATGCGGCCGCGGGCTTGGACTGGACGAGGAGGCTGGGGAGTGATGCGGAGCGTGGGTGGGATGACCTTTCGTTCATCGAAGACTGCTCGGATATATTTGTCCTGCCTGGAGAAAGGTGTCCCAGAGATCTGAGAGGAATACCGCTAACTCACATTGATCTGACAGAATCCATGGCCTTTTCGAATACTTGCTTCGATTGCGCAACGGTCGATTGCGTTTATTTCGATCGATCGAGCTTGATAGGGTCATCATTTGTTCAAGCTATAGTGTCCAGGAATTGCACTTTTCGAGGAACCAAGCTCGCCTTCTCCAACTTAGCCAATGCAACCCTTTCTGGGGTATCCCTGGCATACGCAGACCTGACTCGTGCTGATATTTCTGGAACGAACCTTGTGGATGCTGATCTGTTTCGCACTCTACTCCGACATGTTCAATGGAACGATGAGCCTTGGTTCGGGTTCTTCATGAGCGGTTGTCCCCACGGTACCCGGCTGGGTGGGGAGTACCAGGCGCTCTCAATGCTAGATCCGCGACTTGGAAGCCGAACCGCAAGATTCGTGGCTGAGGAGAATACTCGTTGGGAATTGACTCAAAGGCACCCGGCATTTGCCAAACTCTGGTATTTGTCGACCAACTCCGGCCGATCCCCCGGTCGAATTCTCTTTTGGATATTCTTTATCTGGGCGTCATTTGGCACGCTCTTTGCGGGTTATCCGCTCCCCAGCTTCCTTGAAGGCACACCGATGGGGAGTATTCTCTGTGACATCAATCCGGAAGTAAAGTGGAATGTAACAGGGGAAGATCGGCCGGCAACAGCCCCATATATATTCAGTATCCTCACTATGATGAATACGAATTTTGGGGATGTCGAACCGGAACCAAGCGATTTGTCGGCTCAAATCGCCGTCGTGGTCGAAACCTTTCTTGGATACTTGATTTTAGCCATGTTTGTTGCGCTTCTAATGCAAAACATTACCGCAGAGCAGGCGTATGCTGGCAATCGGGACTTTTCCCCCAATGTCGATCCACTAGATGATGGCGTGTGACCTTCAAGGCGATGCGCGGCAAGACAAAACGGAAACTGAATGTCCAGCACTCACGCAATTAAAGGGTGGGGAACGGTCTGACCCTTGACAGTCAGGTCCAATGTCGGGTAGTTTTATCCTCAGTGATTATATTTTTCGAGTGCCGAGGTGGCGTTCACTTTGTTGTGGCTACGCTGCTTTCCTTTCTTCCCTGCGATTGTCGCTCAACACAGTCACGAGGATCGGCACGTGTTCACACGTTCTGATGCGACGGAAGGACCGAGCGCTCTCCAATAGGCTCGCTGCTGTCCCCCGCTGGACTACATGCCGTCACGCCAGCACTTCAGATTCTCCTGAGCGTTAGCCGCAGACGGGGTCTTCCATGCTTGGAAGTTCTCCCGCTCTTTGCTATACTCATCCGAATACGCACAACTCAAAATGGGCAATTTGGATCTGTCGGCAAATTTCGAGACCTATCGACGGTATGGCCCGATATGAAGGGACACCATCGTTCGTAGGTTGTTTTTACGACGGACGAAATTGCTGCACAATCATGAAGACTCCACGTACGAGTGGCAAGTCAACGGGCAGGAGAGACCGATGAAATCGCATATACGGTTCATATGTGCAGTTCTGCTGTCTTCCCCCCTCTTCGCCCAACAGCCCGACACATTGTTCACCCGCGCCGACTCCCTCCGGGGCATGCTCTCTCCCGAACGGACCTGCTACGACGTCAGGTTCTATCATCTCGACGTCCGCGTCGATCCTGCGGATAGCTCCCTCCGCGGGTCGAATGATATCGTCTTCGACGTGGTGCGGCCGTTCACACGCATGCAGGTGGACCTCTTCGCGAACATGAAGATCGACGGCATCACGCTTCAGGGTTCGTCGGCGAAGGTGAGCTTCACGCGCGAAGCCGACGCGGTGTTCATTGACTTCCCGAATGCACTTCCCGCGGGTTCACGGCAAACGCTCCGCATCGCCTACAGCGGCAAACCGATCGTGGCGAAACGTCCCCCGTGGGATGGTGGGTTCAGCTGGGACAAAGACAAGTCTGGCCGTCCGTGGGTGATGGTGACCTGCCAGGGTACCGGTGCAAGCCTCTGGTGGCCTACGAAGGACCATCAGGAGGATGAGCCAGATAGCATGATGATCAGCATTACTGTTCCACCCGGGCTTACAGACATCTCCAACGGCCGGTTGCGCTCCACAGAAGTGCGCGCCGACGGCTGGACACGCTACAACTGGTTTGTGAGCTACCCGATCAATACGTACAGCGTGACGGTGAACATCGGCAACTATGCCCACTTCGCCGATACGTACCAGGGGAAGACTCCGCTCACGCTGGACTACTACGTGCTGCCGGAGAACCTCGAGAAGGCGAAGGCCCACTTCGCCCAGGTGAAGCCGATGATGGCGTGCTTCGAACGGTTCTTCGGCCCCTATCCCTTCCCCCGCGATGGCTACAAGCTGGTGGAGTGTTCGCACACGGGCATGGAGCACCAGTCGGCGGTGGCCTACGGCAACTGGTACATCGGCGGCTACCGCGGGCGCGCGCCGTCTGAGG
Organism: Ignavibacteriota bacterium; assembly: GCA_016707525.1. Taxonomy (NCBI): domain Bacteria; kingdom Pseudomonadati; phylum Ignavibacteriota; species Ignavibacteriota bacterium. The sequence goes on along the minus strand of JADJHP010000011.1, from coordinate 49,504 downwards.
CGGGACTGAAGTTCGATTTCATCATCATCCACGAGAGCGCGCACGAGTGGTGGGGAAACGCCATCACGGCGAAGGATGTGGCGGATATGTGGATACACGAGAGCTTCGGCGCCTATGCGGAGGCGCTCTTCGTGGAATACCAGTACGGCTACGCAGAGGCCCTGAAGTATGTTAACGGCAAGAAGCCCAACGTGGGGAACCGGTCACCGATCATCGGCACGTTCAACGTGGCCCGCGAGGGGTCGGGGGATATGTACGACAAGGGCCAGCTTGTCCTGAATACGCTGCGCAGCGTGATCGACAACGATTTGCTCTGGTTCTCGATCCTGCGCGGCCTGATGGAGAAGTTCTCGATGCAGACGGTGACGGGGGAGGATATCACGGGCTATATTGCACAGCGCGCCGGCACGGACCTCGGCTACTTCTTCGATCAATACCTGCGCTTCCCGAAGATCCCGCTGCTGGAGGTGTCGTCCTGGAAGAAGGGCCCCGAATCCTCGGCACGCTACCGTTGGAGAACCGACGTGAAGGGTTTCACTATGCCTATCCGCGTAACAACGGGGAAGGGCCAGTGGGGCTGGATCACCCCCACTACGGAATGGCAAACGATGAGCCTGGGCGGCCTCGCGCCGGAAGACTTCGAAATCGAGAAAGATCGCTTCTATGTGGATGTGCGGCTCAACTATTCGTATCTCGATCCCGCGACCCCGGAGATGAGGAGGCGGTAGACCTGCCTGGATCGCTGAGGTAGAGTTCCTGTCATCCCTCTCTCCCGCAACACGTGTCGCGCCCATCTCTATGACGGAAATGACCTTCTCAACGGCTAGCTTTCTCCTCAGGAGGTGATCACCATCGATGAAGTGGGAGGCGGGTCTTTTGTCTTTCGCGTGACGCTCGGCTACTTCTTCTTGTCCTCGACTTTGAAGAGGCCGTCTGCGACCGAACCCTGCAGCCCGGCCGCGTACGAGAGCGGATCCACCTTCGCGAGAGTTCGGGCCATCGCCGGCGTCAGTAGACGAACCTGAGGCATGGACTCCAGATGGTCTGCAATGAGGTCCATCGCCTTTGCATCCGTCATCCAGCGTGCCCGATCGAATCTATTGAGGCTCAACGGTTTCGTATAGCTGCAAAAGGTCTTTTCTCCGGCGACATTGAAGTACTGCTCGAAATAGCTGATCATGAGCTCCCACAAGGTCCGGTGGATGGGCTCCCGGTAGCGCAACCCGACGAAATTGGATTGCCCGACCGCGCCCCAACAGCCGTTGCGACGAAAGAGGGCAACGAGGTGCTCGTCGTCGCGTGAGTTCGGAAAGAGATTGACGATCAACGGCGCATCGTCGTTCCAGGCGAGTGCGGCTGCAGCGAAGACCGCACCATCGTAGCAATGGGCGACACGCTCCTCAGTACCGTGAGCGGCGCGCGGTATGACGACTCCGTGCTGTACGCAAGGGTATCAAGGGAATACTGGATCTTGACCGGTGATGAGCGACCGGACGAGCTTGCGCTCATCCGGAGTAAGCGCTGAGAAAGGTTCTGCGTGAGATCATTGAACTGTGAGTTCCTTGGTTCGTGGCGTCGATACGAGGCCGCATCATCTTGAATGATACCCAAGGTGCCTTTGAGGTTCAAGGAGAATCGCCTGGATCCGGCCACCCCTGAAATGAGAAGGCGATAGCAATGATGAAGGAACGATCCGCCAACTCTTCACTATCCCTCGGGCGAAAGGGACTGCGTGTGGTGATCATTGTATGTGCGGCCGTTCTGGCATGCGTTCTCCTTCTTGCGGGATGGATCTGGCTCCACAGTCCCGGCACCCCTGCTCCGGTTCTCTCCGCCGATGGCAAACCCCTCCCCCGTAGCATCTCGCAAAAGCTCTTCCTGAAGATCAACGGCGTGGAGCAGGGGATGTTCATCAAAGGCGCGGACACGCTCAAACCCGTTCTGCTCTATCTCCATGGCGGGATGCCCGACTACTTTCTTACTGAGCGCTATCCTACGGGGCTCGAAGACCATGTCACGGTCGTATGGTGGGAGCAACGCGGTGCTGGGATCTCCTCTCACCCCGATATCCCGCGCGAGACCATGACCGTGGAGCAGTTGATCTCCGACACCAGGGTACTGACGGACTATCTGCGGACGCGCTTCGGGAAGGAGAAGATCTACCTGATGGCTCACTCAGGTGGGACATTCTTCGGGATCCAGGCGGCTGCCCGGATGCCGGAGTTGTACCACGCGTACATCGGTGTCGCACAGATGTCGTATCAGCTCGCTTCGGAGAAACTGGCGTACGAGTTCATGCTCCAGCGGTTCCGGGAACTCGGCGACAGCAACATGGTCCGGCGGCTTGAAAAGGCGCCCGTCACGCTCGCTGCGGATGTACCGCCGGGGTACAGCGCCCTGCGCGACGAGGCCATGCACACTTTGGGTATCGGCACGATGCACGACATGACATCGGTGGTGTCCGGCCTCTTCTGGCCGTCGCTGCTCTTTCCGGAGTACACCTTCACGGAGAAGGTGCGGATGTGGAGTGGAAAATCCAGGTCGGGCATCAGCATTCTGTGGGATTCGATGGTTCGGACTGATCTGGCGAAGGAGGTGACCGCACTCAGCATCCCGGTGTACTTCTTCCACGGGATCCACGACTATACCTGTTCCTATCCTCTCGCACGGTCGTATTTCGATGGGCTCACCGCACCGGTCAAAGGGTTCTACACCTTCGAACATTCGGCACACAGCCCCATGTTCGAGGAGCCGGAGAGAATGGGAACCATCATCGCCCACGATGTGCTGACGGGTGTCAATGCGCTTGCTGATGGCAAGGGATCTCCCTCGGGAGAGATGCCGCAGCACTAGATTTGCAGCGGGGACCGGCGATCGATCCTGTCCGCGGCCGATGAGTCAGACCGCCCCGCTGCGCCTTCCCTCGTCAAATTGTTTGTTCCCCGCACATGCCACCATCAATCCCCGATTCCTTCACTTCTCCCCGGCAGCCCTTCATTTGTATCAGATTCTGATCCTGTCGCCTCGAGCGCCCGGCGTATCTTAGGGAAGAGACGAATTCAGCATCGTACCTGGCAGAATAGGTGAACTCGAACTCATCATCCCGCCGATGTACGACGCCCTCACGTTCTTCGAGGACGGCATCGCGCGGGCAACACTTCATGGAACACGCGGTTTCATCAACAGGGAGAACAGGGGAGTATGAGGACACGATACGTTTCTCCACTCGATCTGCTGAACACATCGACACGTCGGCGGTCTGCGCTGGAAATAGTCACTGCTGCATCCGCGCCAGCAGAAGGGGACACGAGCATCGCCGCCAGGGCGCGCACGCTCATCGAGGCATCGGGGATATTCTTCCCCGAGATCCCGGAGGACCTTGCTGCCCGCCTCATGGAGCAGCGCGACTGGGGCTTCACGACCCGCACGGATGAATTGGCCCCGTTCGCCTTCGAGGCGCACGCTGACGAACTCGACGATCCTGCGCTGCAGGACTACGCGATCCTCGCGCACGATGGCTACGGCATGAACTCGTATATGATGCACTACTATGTGGTGAAAGGCCCGCTCCGCCTGCTCGTGCAACTTCCCTACGGCGGCACCTATATGCCCGAACCCGAGACCACGGACTACCTCAACGAGTGTCTCCGGCTCGCGAGCGAGATCACCCGCGATGGGCTGGGTGGCCGGCTGTCCGGCCCCGGCGACCAACTCACCGTACTCTGCTCCATGCGGCACGGATGGGATTGGTCAGCAACGAAGGATGGGAAGGAGTACAGTTCAAACGAATCCGACGGACCGAAGGAATCTCTGGAAGAGGCACTGAACCAGCTGAATCAGTGGTGAGTACATAGTGCCGGTGCCTAGTCCTCTTTCCGCATATATTTCCACAGACACTTCGTACTACGGGCATGATGTGTGTACTTCCAGTATGGCACCGTTTGACAGTGTGTAGCAGTTATGCTACATTGGGAGAGTCCGCGTCATGCCCCGTATTGCGACGGATGGCAAGTATGTGATCTACGTGCACGTGCGGGATGAACATCCGCCACCGCATGTTCATGTGTACTATGACGGCAAAGTCTCGCGGGTGTCACTGTTCGATCTTCGGGTCATGGATGCCGTCTCGCAACGGGAATCCCGGATGCTGGAGCGTGTGGTATCCAGGCACCGTGTGCATGCTCTTGCCGTCTGGGCTGAAGTGAACGAACAAAGCGATCGAGAATGAAGAAGGCAGACCACAGGGAGTTCGGAGTCAGGATCGTAGGGTTCGAGTCCGATCTGGAGGAGAGCATCCGATGGGTGTTTCGCCGGACAGGATCACATGACTGGTCCGCGATGGAGCAGCTCCCCGTGCTGTCGCATGATGCTGCGAACACTCTCTGGATCGTGAAGATCGACCAGGCACGTGTACCCCGGACTGAACAGTTACGGGGATTCCTTCACCACACGAGGCATTCTTCCCCGATCTTCCTGCTCTCCGAAGGGATGGATCAACGGTCCACGTCGCAGGCCCTCCTCCGGGAATGGCTTGATCTCTCCGGCGCGAGGGTCTTTGAGGGGAGGAATGGTCAAGACCGGCTGCTGCGCTTTCTCGTCGGGACAGCGGAGAGGAAGCCGGGAGAGATCATCGTGAACGCACGGTTCTCGGACGACGGGCTTCATGTGCGCTTCGGCGACAACGTCCGTGCCGTGGTACCATTCAGGTCGCTGCGCCGTATCGCCGAGGAAGACGACATCCATTGGGATTCATTGCGGATCGCCGGCGAGCGGACATTCATCACGCTCACGGCCGGTGGAGGTGCGGAGATCCCTGTCCCTCATGATGTCCTGCGCGAATTCGCAGTGTGCAAAGCCCCGGAACGCAAAGCTGCGTCCCTTCGGGAACGGAAGCTGACCGCCAGGTCATTCGGGGCGAAACTCAGAGCCACACGCGAACATCACGGCATCACCCAGGAGGCCCTGGCTGCGAAGGTTGGATCCTCCCGGTGGTCCATCCTGCGGATCGAAAAAGGGGACTATCTGCCAAAGGTCGCCCTTCTTCAAAACTTCGCACGCGCACTGGACGTGCAGGTCGAAGAATTGCTGGCCTCGCACTAAGATTGTGGACGATTTGATCCGTGCAGGTGCGGCCTCACCGCCGCGCCGGCGCTTCATGCGGCATCTTCAATGACGATAAGGTGGTGATGCTCCGCGCCGGCAGCACCACCCGGATCGGCTCACCCCTCTTCTGTATCACCAGAGAAGGGTCCATGCGATAGTCCGGCCGATCGACGGTCTCTTCCGCAGCCACATACCGGTACAGCGTCCTGTCACTGCTGCCGCCGCCGCTTACCATCACAGTCACCGCGCTGGCTGATCGCCCCTTGTTCACGATGTAGATGGTGATCTCCCCCTCCGCCCCCCGCAACGCCTGCGCAAGGATGAGCGTGTCCGCCACCGCATCGGTGACGAGCACGGATGCCCCCGGGATCCAGAACCGCGTGATGATGCCGTACCCGTAATACGCCGCCGGCTCGATCCGGACGCCGTCAAGATACCGCTTCTGCTGGATGTCCCACGTGCGCACGAGCTGCCACTGTCCGTCCAGATCGCCCCGGTTGGTGAAGCTCCACCGGTTGAATGCGCTCACCCCTGCATCCAGCCCGCGCAGTATGGATTCGGCATTGGAGAGCGCAGCCGCGAATGTCTTCGGACCGGCATTGGTGTCGCGCCAGCCGAGCGACATGTCGCCGATCTCCGACAGGAACATCGGTTTTTCGTGCGCCCGGGCCCAGCGCACCCACGCCCCCAGCCGCTGCTGCTTCGCACTGTCGATCCCCTGATACGAATGGATGTCGTAAGCGCTGATGTAGGGATCGAAGTCGATCTTTGTGCTGTCGAACAACGGAAGGTCGGTCCAGTCGGGGCCGGAGAGCGCCACGCTGAGCCCCCGCGCATCGAGCGCACGTCGCACGGCCCGCAACGCAGGTGTGTATGGCGCGGCACTGTCGCCGGTCATCCACCACGACCCCCAGCTCCCTCCCGGTGGCTCGTTGGTAATGCACAACCACCGGATGCAGGTGTACCCCTTCACGCGCGTGAGATGCTCCATGAGCGCGGCAAGCCCCTCCGCGAAATCATCCACGGACCGCGGCGCGCTCAACAACGGCTGCACGCCGGGATAGGCGTTCCACCCGACGTTGCTCCACATCTGCTGCAGGAAGACGTTCACCCCGCTGGCCTCGGCATGGTCGAGGATCCGGTACAACGCCCCCATCTCCTCGTTGTTCCAGTCGAAGATGTTCCGCGCGGGTTCGTACATCCGCGCTTCCAGCTCCACGCGCAGGAACGTGAACCCCAGCCACCGCGCATGCCACGCGAGCTGTCGCCATGCCGCGGTGTCGGCAAGCGGCGGGTTGCCGCCCCAGGCGCTTCCGCGTGCATTGATGGTGCGGAGGGCCCACGTGTACGATGTGTCCATGTCGATGGAGTCTTCGCTGACGGCGTGCCACGATGCCCCGATGCCGTAGGTGACTGGCGTGCGCACTCGGTCCGCATGCACGACAATGACGGTGGTGTCCCGCCCGATGGCGAAGGTGCCCGGCAGCAGCAACAGGAGGCAGAGTATCGCTGCGGTCCGTGGGGATCTCAGGATGCGGTCCGATGACATGGGTGAAGGTTCCGATGGCTGTGGGCGTGTGAAACTGAATGTACGCTTCCCGGAGGTGAGTTGCACCATTCGTGGTCGCACCGAAATCATGAAGGGGTGCACCCGCCGGCGTGGTTGACCCGCAACAATACGTTGAGTATCTTATGGGTGCCACACCGGAGATGCGCCGCCGGTGAGCTTCTGATGCGCATTGACTTTGCGCGCAGTGGTCTCTCCCGGCCATTCACGCTGGACGCTGTGGGTTCATTGTTGAGGGGAGTCATCAATGAAGATAGCACCCGTACGCCGCACAGGGTTGTGTACGTTGATCACACTTACTGTCCTTTCGGCCGCATCCATCCCACTCCATGCGGCGGGCAATGAGAAGCTGAACGCACCCCGCAGCACTCTCACCAACGATTCGTACCGCCCGTTCCTCATCAACAACATCTTCAACTACTACGGCAACAACGGCGACGGGTCGAACAATCCGTTCTCCACGAACAACGAGGGGTTTGAGTTCCCCATAGGGACCACCAAAACGACCGTGTTCCAGGATGGTCTTGTCTGGGGCGGCTATCACAAAGGCCGTGCTGTTCCGAAAGTTGGCGGTTCGGTATACCGCCACGGACTCCAGGCCGGCCCCATCATCGCGAATGGCGGCCCCTCCACCGATCCCATTGCCGCGGATGCCAGCCTGCCGGCGTACCGGATGTACCGCGTGCGCCCGGATGTTCATCCGGGCAAGGCGTTCGCGGATGTTGAAGCGATGCTGAACGCCGATGAGGTGTCTTCTATCGCCCGCTTCGAAACCGTGACCGCACGCGACCTGTATGACCGATACGTTGAGGATTGGAACGAGTGGCCGGCGGCCATCGGCGCGCCGTTCACGGATGTGGACACGAATGGCGCCTATGATCCCGCGGTGGATGTCCCCGGACAGCCCGGCGCGGACCAAACGCTCTGGTACGTGTCGAACGATCTCGATACCGCGCGTACGCAGTACCTCGCCGGTTGTCCGCCGATAGGGATCGAGATGCAACGCACGATCTGGGGATACCGGCGCGGCGGCGTGATCGGCAATACGATCTTCAGCAGCACAGTACTCATCAACAAGAGCGGCGCGCTGGTGGACAGTATGTACATCGCGCAGTGGTCCGATCCGGATCTCGGACACGCGGGCGATGACTTCGTGGGATGCGATACGACGCGCGATCTGGGCTATGTGTACAATGGAGCGGCAACCGACCCCGTGTACGGTTCCGCCGTACCAGCGGTGGGCTATGTCCTTCTGCAGGGACCGGTGGTTGCGGGCGCTCCGACGGATACGGCGTTGTTCCTGTCCTCGCAGAGGCCGGGATTCAGGAACCTTCGGCTGAGTGCGTTCACTCTCTTCGGAACCCCGTTCGGTGATCCGGCGCAAGGGGTGAACGGGGATGTGCAATGGTACCGCATCCTGAAAGGCCTGACCCACGGTGCCGGGGTCCCATTCGTCGACCCGCTGACCGGCAAAACGACCGCGTTCTGTCTCGCCGGCGACCCGGTGTTGTCCACCGACGGGAGTGCAGGGTGGGTGGACGGATTGGGTGGCTCCCCGCTCGACCCGCCGCGTTTCAACATGATGATGGGCCCCTTCACGTTCGCCAACGGGGACACGCAACAGGTGATCGTTGCCTGTTTCGCCTCGCAGGGAGTGAACCGCCTTGCGAGCATCGCAACGATGCGGTCCGATCTCCGCGCCGTGCAGAGTGCGTATGCAGGTTTCTCCACCGGAAGGCACATGCCCGCTATCGTTTGCTCCGCGTCCTCTGACAGCACACAGGCTGCCGTATCATTCAGGGTTGATGCGCGGGGCGCATCCGTGACATCCGCCGCGATCGTGCTCTCGACCTACACCGGACAGCCCGTCACTGCGTTCGTTCTTTCGGATGATGGGCTGGACAATGATGGCGCAATGGGCGACGGCATTTGGGGAGGAACGACGTACGTCCCCCTCCAGCGCACAGGAATGAAGGCCGATCTGCACCTCACGTATCTCGATGGCGATACCATTGTGTGGAACAACGCGGTGGATCATATCGCCACCGCCCGGCTCACGATCGCGTCACATACTCTGGTCTCCGACAATATCAACAGCGACGGCGTTGCGAACCCCGGGGAGAACGTCCGCTTCGTGTTCTCGCTGAGGAATGATGCACCCTTCCCGCTGTCGAGGCTGGCCGCGACGGGAACGTTGCGGGACCCGGAGCGTGGTTGGTACGACATCCCGGTGCTGAACAGCGGTGCGCTGTTCCAGCGCGCATACGATGCGGTCGATGGCACGAGCTACTTTTCCTTCGATGTGCCGCCGGCGTATCCGGATACGGTCTTCCGCGTGCCGATCGTCATAAAGGATGACAGCGCCAATATCTGGCGCGACACGCTGAGCTTCCCGGTGCAGGTCCCCCCGGGGAAGGTGTACACAACACCGCTGCCGCACGCGGCAGGCAAGGCCTCAGGCGCATATCACATTCAGATCGTCGACCCCGCACAGGTGAAGGATCACCTCTACGTGATCCGCGGTGACTACAGTACGGGGACGGCCTGGACGTTCACGCTGAAGGACTCCACGACGGGCGTCGTTCTTCTTGACCATCATCCGGCGCCCGACATGCTCGGGCACACCATACCGGTGGTGGACGGCTTCAAGGTGCTCCGGGGCACGATTGATACGACCCCCGGGATGAGGTCGTGGGCGGTGCCGCAGGGGACGCTCAGGTTCTCGCCCGTAGGCGGGTTCCGGGGCCTCTGGTTGGAGGGGTTCAGCACTTCTGCCGACCCGTATGCGTATGACCACGCGCGGGGAACGATCGGTTCGGCAATGACCTACGCCTTCGGCGGGATCGGGACGACGCTCTCGTTTCCGCGCTGCCACAACGTGCTCCTGAAGCTCGCGAACGTGAACAACCAGGCGGTGTGGGATCCGAAGAGCGCGCCGGCGGATACGAATTTCTCCCGGGGCTATCGCTTTCTGAGCGCGGTCGGGGTGACGAGCACCCCTGCGAAGCCGGAGTTCGCCCCATGGATCATCAACAAGGCAAGCGGTTACCCCTATCAGGACTACAACTATAGCGTGCCGTTCTCGGCATGGGATATGGACACCGACCCTCCAGGGCGTCTTGCCGTCGGGCATTTTGAGAACAACGCCATCGACGGGCTTCTCGATGGGCGCTACTGGCCCGGCGATACAACGGTGGACAATAGTGTTGCACGCGAGATGGCATTCATTTTCAGGTCGCCATATACCGATACGCCGGACACGGCGCTTGCGGTGAACCTGTCGAACAACAGGACCACGCCGCTTATGTGGGTCATCGCGTGCAACCGGCGTGCAGAAGAGCCGTGGCCGGGGACGGATCAGTTCCTGATCAACGCATATCACCTTCCGTCATCGCAGGATATATGGGTGTTCAACCCGTCGGTCGTAGCGGACGTGCAGCAGGCGGAACAACCTTTGCGGTTCGCATTGATGCAGAACTATCCAAACCCGTTCAACCCCGTGACGACGATACGGTATGAGCTTCCGGCGCAGAGCGAAGTGACGATCACCGTGTACGATGTGCTCGGACGCGCGGTGAAGCACCTTGTGCGCGACGTGCAGCCCGCCGGGTCGCACGCCGTGCTCTGGCATGGGGACAACGATGCCGGCGGTACTGTTGCGAGTGGCGTGTACTTCTATCGATGTACAGTCGGGCAGTCGGATCGTGGCGGAAAGTTCGATCAGACGATGAAGATGATCGTTCTCAGGTGAACGTGAATACCCCGGCGCGGCATATCCTGATAAGTGCGATGGCGGCATGCGTGGCGATCGCCGCATCACGCACAAGCGCCGTCGCCTCCGGCAACGACAGGGCCGCACCATCACACGCAACGCTGACGAACGAATCGTACCGCCCCTTCCTCATCAACAACCTCTTCAATTACTACGGCAACAACGGCGACGGGTCGCACAACAAGTTCTCGCTGAGCAACGAGGGGTTCGAATTCCCCAAAGGCTCCGACAAACATATCATCTTCGAGGATGGCCTTCTCTGGGGCGGCTTCCATAAAGGCCGCGACACGGCAAAGGCGGGCGGGTCCGTCTACTGGCATGCCCTTCAACCCGGGCCGCTGCTGACGAACGGAACCCCGACCACGGGCCCGGTTGCCGCAGACCCCTCCGATCCACGATACCACATCTACAGCGTCCGCCCGGATGTCGGTCCGGACACCCCGTTTCCGGCAGTCGCGGCGATGCTCAACGCCGAAGATGTCCTATACATCAGCCGCTATGAACCGCTCTCGGCACGCGACATCTACGACCGTTACATCACGGATTGGAACGCATGGCCTGCCGCCGATGGTGCCCCGTTCACGGATGTGAACAAAGACGGCATGTACGACCCGGCAGTGGACATCCCCGGCCAACCCGGTGCGGGCCAGACGCTCTGGTACGTTGCGAATGATATGAACGACAGTCTCACCCAGCGCCTCGCCGGCTGCCCGCCCATCGGCATCGAAGTGCAACGCACGATCTGGGGGTACGGGCGGAATGGCGTGCTCGGCAATACCATCTTCATCAGCACGGTGCTCATCAACAAGAGCGGCGCGCCGGTGGATAGCATGTACATCACGCAATGGTCCGACCCTGACCTCGGGTATGCGGGGGACGACCACGTGGGGTGCGATACGACATTCGACTTTGGCTATGTGTACAATGGCGGCGCGTTCGATGCGACTTACGGCGTCGCTGTGCCCGCGGCCGGATTTACATTCATCCAGGGCCCGATGACACCGGGGGCTCCCACGGACACCGCGCTATTCCTCTCCTCCAGGCGTCCGGGTTTCAGGAACCTCCGGATGAGCTCCTTCGTGGTATTCGTGGACGGCTACCACCAGTTCAACGACCCGGCGCGGGGGACGAACGGGGATCTCCAGTGGTATCGACTGATGCAGGGCACCGATGTGCACGCCGGACGCCAGTTCCTCGATATCAACACCTCGGACACCACGAGGTTCTGCTTCAGCGGCGACCCAGTGAAGTCGACCACGGTAGCGCGGGTGGAGTGGACGGGCAGGCTCCTTTTGTCCCGAGCGACCGCCGCATGTGCATGAGCACTGGCCCGTTCACGTTCGCCAACGGCGACACGCAACAGGTGGTCGTTGCCTGCCTCGCGTCGCAGGGGACCGATCGCCTCGCGAGCATCACGGCATTGCGGTCTGATGTCCGCACGGTGCAGAGCTTCCACAGGAACCTCTCCTTCGGGCGCCGCATGCCGGCGGTGACCGGTACCGTGGCGCGCGATACCGCACAGGCAGCGGTCACATTCCACTGCGATGCGCGCCAGGGGCCTCTCGTTGCCGCAGCCATCGAACTCACGACCGCTGCGGGTTGGACTGTTGCTACGGTCGCCCTCGCGGATGATGGGTTGCACGATGACGGCACCGCGGGTGATGGCATCTGGGCGGGGACGGCGCAGGTGCCCGTTCAGCACACAGGCATGAAGGCCGGGGCGCTGCTCACGTATCGCGGTGGTGAAACCATCGCCCTGGGCAACGTCCTCGACCATATCACCACCGTGCCGATCTCGGTCCTTTCCTTCGGCGTCGCCTCCGACAATATCAACAGCGACGGCATCGCGAACCCCGGCGAGAACGTGCGCTACATCTTTTCGCTGAGGAACGATGCACCGCTGGCAATGCCGAACCTGGTTGCCACATCGGCTCCGTTCACGGGGAGCGGGAAGTACACCATTCCGGCGCTTCCCGCCCATGGACGATTCGAGCCGCAGTACGACGCCACTGTTCCGGGAAGCTACTTCGTGTTCGATGTACCCAGCGGTTATCAGGATTCGACGATGCGCATGGCGGTGGTGGTAACGGACGACAGTGCGAACGTCTGGCGGGATACGCTCGTCTTTCCCGTGCGGCCGTTGCCGGGTCCGGTGTCCACCTCACCGCTCCGGCAGATCAGCGGGAAGGCATCAGGATCGTTCGTCATCCGGATCGCCGACCCGTCGCTCGTGAAGGATCATCTCTATGTCCTCCGTGCCGTTGACAGCGCCGATGTGATCGGCAGTTACTCGCTGAAGGACTCAACGACCGGAGTGGTGCTCGTTGATGCCCATGCTCCGCCTGACGCGCTCGGGCATGAGAGTCCGGTGGTGGATGGCTTCAAGGTGCTCCGGGGAACGATCGGTACGAGCCCCGGCATGAGATCGTGGGCGGTGCCGCAGGGGACACTCAGATTCTCTCCGGTGGGTGGGTTCCGGGGGATCGGGTTGGAGGGATTCAGCAATGCTCTGTTCCCTGATGCCCATGATCCGCAGCGTGGCACGATCGGAGCTGCGATGCACGTCACCCTCGGGGGGATCGGGACGATGCTCACGGTGGCGGACTGCCACACCGTGCTGCTCAAACTCGCCGCGGTGGACAACAATGCTTTGTGGGATCCCCGGGCCGTTCCTGCAGACACGAACATGTCGCGCGGCTACCGCTTTCTGCGCGACGTTAGCCCAACGAGCTCCCCCGCGAAGCCGGAATTCGCGCCGTGGATCATCAACTGGGCAAGCGGCTATCCGTATCAGGACTACAATTTCAGCGTTCCGTTCTCGGCATGGGACATGGAGACGGATCCCCCGACGCGGCTTGCCGTCGGGCACCTGGAGAACAATCTGAACATCGGGCGTCTCGACGGTCGGTACTGGCCCGGTCCTCCCACGACCGACAACAGTGGGGCACGTGAACTGGCGTTCATTTTCAGGTCGCCATACACGGACACGCCGGATCCCGCGCTCGCCGTGAACCTGTCCAACAATGCCACCACGCCACTCATGTGGGTGATGACCTGTGCCCGCAGTGCAGGGGATGTGTGGCCGGGGACGGACCAGTTCATGATCATCGCGCATCATTTCCCATCGTCAGAGGACGCCTGGGTGTTCAATCCGTCGGTCGTGGTGGGTGTGCAGCAGGCGGAACAACCTTCGCGGTTTGCGTTGCTGCAGAACTATCCGAACCCGTTCAATCCTGTGACGACGATACGGCATGAGCTTCCGGCGCAGAGCGAAGTGACGATCACGGTGTATGATGTGCTCGGACGTGCGGTGCGGCATCTGGTACGCGGGGTGCAGCCCGCCGGATCGCACGCTGTGTTGTGGCATGCGGACACCGACGCGGGCGGCAGTGTTGCGAGCGGCGTGTACTTCTACCGGTGCACGGTCGAGCAGTCGGATCGTGGCGGAAAGTTCGATCAGACGATGAAGATGATCGTTCTCAGATGATGTTGGAGATGGTGGGCTGCTTGGGTCCAATGTCCATTCTTCTAGAAGATGGTGAGCAAAACAACAATTCGTGCATGTTAGGTCCGGAAATTGGCCACCATGCATCAGGGAGTGCATCCGGAGTTGAGTTCGGCCTGCCGATCGCCCACACCGAACCGCCGGAGCCCCCACCGCAACAGGGACCGGCCCATCGACGTATCAGTAGCAACTCCACGGTCCCGCGTGGATCGCATCCGGGCTCACGGGCCTGGCCGTGCATGGAAGCGCCTGGTACGACTGCGGTTGAAGATGTGTACTGATCTCACATGAATCGGAGTTCAGCATGCCACGAACCATCCTCACGAAACGCGACATCGATGCGCGCCGGTGCACGCGGATCTACAGCCGCCCCTTCTCCTGATGGCTACGGCTCCCGCATCCTGAAGTACATCCCCGCTGAGGTCGTCACGGTCTATATCGCCGTGCAGGGCGTCATCATCGCGGCCGATCCCGCCGGCCCGAACGCCACGATCCTCTGGATCGCCTTCGGCATTCTCCTGGCGCTCACGCCGGTCTATCTCTGGCGCATCACGCACGTGACGAAGGCCCTGCAGCTCGTCATTGCCACGGTCGCCTTCGCGGTGTGGGTCTTCGCTCTCGGCGGGCCGTTCGCGTTCACGCCCTGGTACCAGGCGGTGTACGGCGCGGTGCTGCTCCCGTTGTTCACATTCATCGTAGGCATCATCATCCCGAATGCGACGCCGACTGCCTGACCGGATATACAGGACGTTCGGCGTTAAGATGCGGAAGTAAGAGTTTCATGCACTGTTGAGAGTCTGGCTTTACTCAACGTCTTGAGTAATTTTACTCAATGCATTGAGTAAACGGCGAGAAGCCCGCCAACCGAACGGCTCTCAGGAGCATCCGTGAAGAAGGCAGGAACTCCCCGCCGCCACCACACGTTACGGAGTCAGCAGATACATCGATCACTCAAGGGAGGAACATCATGGCTAGCGGATATGCGCTGTCGATCGGTCTCAACGCGGTGGATCCTGATCACTACGCCGGCTGGTCCGGCAACCTCATTGCCTGTGAGGCGGATGCCCGCGACATGATGGCGATCGCCGACAGCCAGAAATTCAAGGGGACGATGCTTCTCACGCTTGCGGCCACGCGCAAGAACGTGATCGCGGGTATCACGACGGCGGCGGGCAAGCTGAAGAAGGGCGATATCTTCCTTCTCACATACTCGGGGCACGGTGGTCAGGTGCCCGACACGAACGGGGAGGAATCGGATGGACAGGATGAGACGTGGTGCCTGTTCGATGGTGAGATGATCGACGATGAACTCGACGCACTCTTCGCGAAGTTCGCCGCCGGGGTGCGCATCCTGGTGTTCTCGGACAGCTGTCACAGCGGCACCGTGACGCGCGAAGCATTCCTCCGTGGCACGCCGTTCGAATTCCCGCGCGATGCCACCGGAGCTCCGATGAAATACCGGTTCATGCCTCCAGAGGTCGCCCTCCGCACGTACCGCGAGAACAGGAAGTTCTACACGCAGATCGCGCGCCCGTTCGCGGACAAGAAAGCACCGCCGCACCCGAAGGCCTCTATCCTTCTGTTCTCAGGCTGTTAGGACAACCAGACCTCCGCGGACGGTACGTACAACGGGCTCTTTACGGCGAATCTTCTGCGGGTGTGGAACAATGGTCGGTTCAAGGGGGACTACACGCGCTTCCACCGCGACATCCTGCGGCGCATGCCGCCCGATCAGTCGCCGAACCTCTACAAGACTGGCGCGGTGGATACGGCATTCTATGCGCAGAAGCCGTTCACGATATGAAGTTCACCGGGGACCGCCCCTCGTACCGGTGGCGGTGTCTGCTGGACGCCGCTCCGTGCAGGACAGGGAGGATCCTCGAACAGCTCTGATGCATGTGTGAAATGCACACGGGGGGAAGTGGACCGTTCAGGTACCGCTTCCCCCCGGTGCGTTCCTGTCGGATGCCTGTCGCGTGCCCATCGCGTGCCTATTCCGTCGTCGGATCCGCGAGAGTCTCCACCCGCAGCCCCAGCCGCTCCGCCATGAGATGTCCGAACACGTCCCAGAATTCCCACATCTCTGTCGGCGTTCCGCCTGTCTCCTCCTCATGCATCTTCATGAGATGCGCCAGCCCCCGCTCCCGCGCATCGTCCGACTCCACCATCGCCTGTCTGGTCTCGAGGAACACCTCCTGCGCCCAGAGCTGATCCAGCGCCAGGCAGAGCTGCAACGTGGAGCGCGACTTCTCCAGCATCAGCGCGTCGTTAGCGCCGATGAACAGCACCTTCCGGACGGGTTCCATCGGGAAGAAGAGCACCTGCCACGCCGATGGCATGGCGCTCTCGGTATCGCCGGGCTGCGACACGAACACGTACTCACGGGAGAGGTCGACCCGCACGTTGTCGTCTTCTGAAGATGGAAGTGCACCCCTTCGCCGTCGATGTAGCCCGAGCAGTTCGATGCGGCACCGACGGAGCGGATGGACGCGACGAGCTCCGCGAGCGGCACAGAGGTGGGCACACGGAGATGGCAGTAGGGTGGGACCTCCTCGCCCCCGAAGTAGATCTGAGGGGCCAGGTCCCGGGTGGTTTCGAAGAGTTGTGGGAACATGGATGATTCCTCCGTTAGATTGAATACGTCAAGATACGGGGGAATTCCGACGGGGAAGGATCATGAAATGAGACAAATCCAATCCTGTGTGCGGCGTGAGATCTTGACTTATGCAGGTTCATGAGAAGAAAGGGGTGTTACAAAACAAAAAACCCCGATGGCCAGTTTCGGTGGGCCACCGGGATCCGGATCGTTGCATCACTTTCCAGCACTACATCGAGAACCAGGCCTACCGCAGTAGCATGAGTGGTTTCGTTAAGACGAGCGTCCCTACCTCCATTCGGTAGAAATAGATCCCACTAGGAAGACCCGTTGCGTTGAAGGTCACCATGTGATACCCTGCGTCAAATTCTCCATTGGCAAGCTCTGCGATCTCTTCGCCGAGTGTATTGTACACCATCAGTCGAACCCGGCTCTGTGTCGGCAGTCCGAATGTGATGTTGGTCGTGGGATTGAACGGATTCGGATAGTTCTGCGCCAGGACCCATTCACCAGGCACTCCCTGATAGCGATCAACTATTCCCGTAGTGGAGCGTATGAAATGTGCTGTGACGCTATACGAGCCCCACCCGGCAAGATTATGCGCCCGCACCCGCCAGTAGTATCCCATGTTCTTTGCCATGTTGCGAAGCACCGCGGTTGTATCGGTCAGCAGAGAATCCGTAGCTTTGATGATGAATGCTGAGTCGATACTGTATTCCGCCCAGTAGCGGTCGACCGCAGGACCACTTGTTCTCCACCGCAAACGAAGAGTATCGGCATTCACCACAGTATTCTGGGCCGGTTCTATCAGCGTCACGGCAGAAGGGAGGGACATCCCTGTGGGAGAACTTCCATGCTGTTGAATACGCGCTTACCCCTGTGACAGGATTGTATGCATTGACCCGCCACCAGTACGTAGTAAGGAAGGATAAGGAACGCAATACGATAACGGTATCGCCGGTCGGGAAATCCGAGTAAATGAGTCCTGTCGTGAATGAAGAGTCTCCGGCAACCTGGAGATGGAACGATGTCGCACCTACCGGCCGTGTCCACCGTACCGTGATTGGCGTGTCAAGGCCAGCTGCCATGAGAGCCGGAGCGATGAGCTTGGGTACTGCGGGGTCTGAATCGAGCGTTCGGAAACGCCACATCTGTGACCAGGGACTCAGTGAGCCACCGTTTCTGCCGCGCACTCGCCAGAAGTACTGTGTGTTGTACTTGAGGGCAGAAACCGTTCGGGAGGTGTCGATCAGTGTCGAGTCATTCAGAACGATGCTTGTATCAACCCCACTTGAGGCGCTGATCTGTAGCTGATACAAGGCGCTTCCTGCAAGCGGCCTCCATGCCAACCTAACCGGTAGTGCCTGTTCGGTGGCTTGATCAGCAGGACGCTCCAGTGACGGAGCCCCCAGCACGGTATGGAAGTGCCAGATCGGGGAATACGTGGTTTGCAGTGAAGCTGTCTCTGTTCGGACCCTCCAGTAGTAGGTCACATTCTCGTTGAGCGAAGGGACGATGGCCGATGTGTCTGTCCCGGTAGTGTCCTCATAGATCGTGCCCGTGAACGTCGAATCTGCAGCTACTTGGAACCGGTAGAAGGCCGCGCCCGGAACTGCACGCCATTGCAGGAGTGCGGACAACGGGATATTCAACGCTCCGTCGACGGGTGATTTCAACTGAGGTGCCGACAGGGGAGTCGCAAACCATCTGTAGTTCTTCCAGTTCCCCGTGTTCCATCCGGCGGAGTTGCCTGTGGCCACACTCCACTTCACGATAGCCCCCCCCGGCAATCCCGACACAACCTTGAAGGTGTCGACCACCGTAGAATCAGACATCCCCGAGAGCCAATTGTCCGTGGAGTAATTGAGCCAGTACTTTGTGGCACCCTCGACCTTTCTCCAAGCGAACTTCACCGGTTGTGGTACCGTCTCGCCGTTGGCAGGGGTGACAAGCTTCGTGGTATCAGGCAGACTAGCGGTCCCGAGGATAATGTTGAACGCAGGACTGATCCAATCACCCGCATCGGTGAGAAGGGTGTTAGAGCCATAAGGCCCACCGGTCACATAGCAACCACACGAGATGGAATAGGCCCCATTCTCGGTGATTAGCGAAGAGCCGAGCAGGTATGTCAACGTCGTGATCGATTGTCCCCGGTTCAACGTGTAGGGAGTGCAGCTGTACGCTCTGTCATAGGGCGTTTGAGTGTCCCGATCGAGTCTGATCTCGGTGACAACGACAGTATTGTCTTCGGCGCCTGTGTATGTTGGATTGGTAACATCGATCTCCACACGCAAATGTGTCGGCCGGAATTGATGTCCTTGATCCATTGGGCAACAGCTGACCAGTTGAGTTATTGTACACTCTCATGCTTGGCATGAACGGCGTGTTGTGTCTATGGGTGTCGTAGGTTATTCCGCTACCGGCGACATAGATGGACTTGCGTCCCCAGTACTGCTCACCCCATAGGGTATTGCGGCTGTTGTACACCTTGTAATTGTAGGTCCCCGCAGGGAGGCTGTCGAATTGAGCGACCGAACTTGTGTTCGCCCGTTTCTGGCCAACAAAGTATCCGGACGAATTGTACAATTCGATACGCCCGGATGGTCCGGTGAGTCCCCAATCGAGCTCCTGGAAGAGCGTGATATTCAATGAACCCATGGGAGGTCCGGGAAGCTTTCCCCAACAAAACTGCCTGGGATAAGCCTCTTGTGAGACCCCGCTATATGTCCAACTGGGGCGGAAATCACTGCTGTACACCTTATATGTGTTTCCCCGGATATATGTTGGCTCGGGATCTCCCAGGTTCCACTGTGTCCTGCTGTACATAGAGTCATTGTTAAGAAGGCACATCACGACATAGTTTTTGCTGATGTCGGGAACAATGCCTCTCCAGTAACCCGGATAGGGATCTCCGGATCCCTGGAAGGACATCGTGCTCACATAGTATCCGCTTTCATCGTAAATCTGAACGGCCGCACCCGAGTAGATCGAACTGCCATGATAGAGGACCTGCGTTGTAATGAATCCCCTGCCAGCCGTGATCGTAAAGGTGCGGGTGTAGGAGTTGTCGTTCTCATTGAGTTCTCCGACGCTGTTCGTGGCATCGACCATCAGCGTGAACACGTGCACCCCCGGTCCGAGGGAACCAATGCTGATATCAGTGTACGGACTGTAATACCCCGCGCTTAATGAGGTGTATGCTTGATATCGTTGAACGCCGTCGACAAACAGCCGGACGTAGAACGAATAGGCTGAGGATGTTCCATTGTTCAAGTATGCGAAATCGACATACACCGGCTGATCCGTCGAAATGGAATAGGCGTCTGACGATGTGCCGTAGACATTGGAGACCACAATGACATCCGACCAGCCCACGGGCTTGTAGAACGTCAGATTCGGTCCGCCAAGCACCTTTTCGGTCTGATCGGGTGCAACGATGGAGTGTGATTCCGGGGCAACCTGCGCGGTCTGACCAATACCAGCACATTGCAGGAACAGAGTAAGGAATATCAAAGCAATCAATGATGGTTTCATCGGATTTCTCCTTGTGAAGCAGTATTGCACCCCACCCACATGTGTGAGTATTCGAAGAGAGCTGGTTACGGTCTCCAACGGGGATTGTATCCGCTGCAGGGATGCATCGAAAGCGGATACCTCGAGGGAGATTCCACTCCCCGCACAGGCAATTTCTGACGGTATTCTGTGTCCGAATGCCGTCAGAAGAAGCGCTTCGCTAAATATTGTGTTGTCCGAAGCAAGGTGATGGGATCTTGATGGACCCTATGCGGGAAGGGTCCCGAAGTTGCAGCACAACATATCCCCAACGTACATATCCGGTCTTGACCGAACACTTGAATCCGGGGCGAAAGAACCCGGACGAACGACAAAACCTCCCCATCCAAATCGACGAAGAGGTTCTCGTTCAC
Source organism: Ignavibacteriota bacterium (assembly GCA_016707525.1). Classification (NCBI taxonomy): domain Bacteria; kingdom Pseudomonadati; phylum Ignavibacteriota; species Ignavibacteriota bacterium. The sequence goes on along the minus strand of JADJHP010000011.1, from coordinate 29,035 downwards.
AAGTGCTCCCCCGCTCTTTCCCCACCGAGATGCGTATCAACAACCAAAAGTAAAGAACAGCACAACAAATGTCAACGAGCGTTTGGTGGAAGCTGTGGGTCGGCGCTTTGACGGCAGCCAACCGGTACATCAGAGAAACCAGCAAGCGTTGATGCGTCCCAGGCCATGGTGGTCGAGCGAAAGATACGTCAAGAGCGGAAATCGATGCAAACAAGATCCGGGTTTTCGGTGAGCACAGTCAACTGTAACAAATATAGAAATACAGTGGTTTGGAAGATCCCAACAGGTTTACCCGTCGGCGCATTGCCGATTGATAGGTACCGCATGAGAAAGCACATCGATCATTTACGAAGAAAGGTGGGGGAACATACGACATGACAACAAGGTCGCTCGTGTTTCTGACCGTGGCGCTTTGCGCATCGACCATGAACGCGCAGTTTCAGCAGTACGGCGGGAAGCTCGTAGGCTCCGGAGCCAGAGGTGGGGCCGCACAGGGAATTGCTGTTGCAATCTCCGCAGACGGTTCAATTGCCGCTATCGGGGGGGCATCAGACTCTTCTGGATATGGAGCGGTCTGGATCTTTGCTCTTGAGGGGGGGCGTGGAAGCAGGTCGGTGGCAAGCTCACAGGCTCCGGCGCTTCGGGCAACCCGCATCAAGGGTCATCCGTTGCGATCGCAGCGGATGGGAAGACGATCGTTGTCGGGGGGCCGGCCGATTCCGCGGGTTCTGGCGCAGCATGGATCTTTGTTCGCTCCGGGACCGGTTGGATCCAACAGGGTCCCAAGCTTGTCGGCAGTGGTGCCGTGGGTGTGTCGGCGCAAGGGCAGTCCGTTGCCATATCAGCCGATGGGGATCTCGTTGCCGTTGGTGGACCATTCGATGACGGTCTCGAAGGAGCCGTGTGGCTCTTCTCGCGGAGTAATGGCGTGTGGAAACAGGAATGGGAGAAGATCCACGGAACAAGTGGCAACCTTGGAAAGGCGCGCCAGGGATTTGCCGTCAGTCTCTCTGCGGATGGACACACGATTCTCTCGGGAGGGCCGCTGGATTTCATGAAATTTGGGTCCGCGTGGGTTTTCACGGCGGGAGGGGAGAAAGTCGATTCACGGTACATTCGCGCCATTACGGCGGGAGACACCCATCTGTTCGCAGGAGGGGAAGGTGGGATGCTCTTCTATTCCGGCAACGCCGGCGTGCACTGGACGCGAATCAGTCAGATGTGGTTGGACTCGGCGATCATTTCCATGGCGGCCATCGGCCCGGTTGCGTTTGTGGGGACCTACGGCAAAGGCGTGTATATGTCATCGGATGCAGGTGCAACATGGACACCCATGAACACCGGACTTGCCAACAAGAGTGTGCAGGCACTTCTCGCCTACGATACGCTCCTCCTCGCAGGTACTGATGACGGTGTGTTTCGGTCATCGTACGCTGGGCAGAACTGGACCCCGACCGGTGGCGCGATCGCGGGGAAGGTCGTCCGAAGCCTGTTGCGATCATCAGGCGGACTCTTCGCCGGGACGGAGAATGGAGAGGTCTATCGATCAACGGATCTGGGGGGGGTGGGACCCTGCGAATTCGGGCCTTCCTGGGGCATCGGTTCTCGCCCTTGCCACGATGGGTGAGAGTCTGTACGTTGGTACGCCGGTTGGGGTTTATCGATCGGTCAATGGGGGAAACCAATGGACACAGATCAATATCGGGCTTTCCGGCAACCAGGATGTGGAGAGCTTCGCCGTGGTGGGGTCAGTGTTGTTTGCCGGGACCTACGGCAGCGGAGTGTTCCGTTCCACAAATGGTGGCGACCTCTGGGAGCCTGCCAACGCCGGTATCGCGAATCGTGTTGTCCGTTGTCTTGCCGCGACCGCAGCAGGTCTTTTTGCGGGAAGCGATAGCGGCCTGTTCCGTTCGGTGGATGGCGGCAGTGCGTGGCAACGGACAAGCCTTGGCTGGCAACAGGAAGCGATCCTTCATCTCTGGCCGGATGGCTATGAGGCCGGGCAAGGATATGCTGTTGCGCTTTCCGCGGATGGTAACACCGCGATCCTGGGAGGACCCTATCACGCCCGTGGGGCTGGAGGAGCCTGGGTATTCCATCGGGAAAATGGAATATGGCAATCTGATGGCGGTGGTCACATGTCGGGATTGGGTGCCACAAATGCTCCCGGCTACGGGTATTCCGTTGCCCTGTCACTCGACGGCAAGACGGCCGCATTCGGTGGGGTTTCGGACGAGGCCGGACGCGGATCGTCATGGGTCTTTTCCCGGACGCAGGACGGGTGGTCACAAGTGGGTGGAAAACTTGTTGGGACGAGCGGTTCGGCACGACCAGGGCAGGGTGCTGCGATCGCACTCTCGGGCGACGGATCGACCGTTATCGTTGGAGGACCCGGCGATGACTCGATTGGTGGTGCATGGCTATTCACCAGTACGATGACCGGAATAATCGGGCAGGGAGGCGAAAGGCCCTTGACCTTCTCGCTGGCACAAAACTATCCTAATCCCTTCAATCCCGAAACCACGATTGAATTCGATGTGGCCAGTGAAACTAGAGTTGATATCGCGGTCTATGACGTACTTGGACGCATGGTGGCCGATCTTGTGGGAGAAGTCAAACAGCCGGGACATTACTTGACGCGGTTCAATAAGGCCGGATTGTCCAGTGGGGTCTACTTCTGCAGAATGCACGCCGGTCGCTTTGTTCAAGTTCGTAAGAGGTGTTTGATGCGTTAAGCTCCGCCTTTCGGGATGGTAGACAACCCAGCAACGATCCGAGAGTTGTTATTCGGCGGGATCGTAGTGAACTTTTGTTTCGATATGTCGCCAGAGTGTTCTCGCAGTAGCATTCTTCTGGCGGAGGCATCCTTTTTCTTTTTTTTTGAAATGATACATTTTTTTCGGCAAGGCTGTGCCCTTGCAGCGATAGTTGATTATCAGTGTGCAGAGGCATGGGATGAATAGCTCATGGGGAGGTGACACAATTCGCGGTAAGTGAGTTCGTTGGAAGTGTCTGCACCGGATGAGTGGGTATGCGTTAGGTGATCGCCATGGTTGGTTGGAGCTGAGCATTCTGCAGGGACCTTTCGAATCTCTTTCCTCTCGGCTGTTCTTACTCGTCACCCGATCTTTCGCAATCGAATTGACCCTCTCCGCTGTAGGAGATGACAAGCGATGAGTCTGGCGCCGGAGACGTGTTGTGCGTCCTCCGTTTCTGCTACGTGTGCCATCTCCTCTACCTCAGGTCTTCACGATGAATTTCGCTGTTGCTCACAATAGCTGTGCCTTGTCACAATCTCTCGGAGGTTCTCTATGAAACGCCGTGCATGTGTCGCAGGTGCCCTCATGCTCGTGGGCATCTGGTTTGGTTTTGGCAATCTGCTTGCTCAGACGCCTATCGCCCCACCCCCTAACGAGCCCATTATCCCGGATATCCGTGATGGCCGGTTGGATGGCGAATTGGTTCAAGTTGAAGGCTTTGTGGATTTTTGGGAAGAAGTGAACAACAAGACGATGATCAAGTATCAGTTGCGTGATGACTGGGCCAACATGATACCCGTCATGAGTCCTTCAAGCCATCCCATCGTCAAGGGGCGATTCGTCGTGAAAGGCACCGTCAACACATATACTGGGACGAATCAGCGCTTCATCGATGAGCATGAGCGCCAGGAAATCGGCAGCACGGGCAGTGCCGACAAGGCAAAGTTTGTCGAGATGCGCATCCGGCAGGCACGGAATGAAGTGGCCGATCTTGCATCCAAGTGGTGGTTGGATGGATCCCGGCCCGCCCGTTTGCTCAGGGATGCCGAGAGTGCTTTCGCGGACAACAGGTTGGACGATGCCAAGATGCTTGCTGACGAGACTCTTGCTGCATGCGACAAAGCGTCATACAGCGCCGCATTCTACGTTGCCATCGTTGCCGGTGTATTTCTCGCGGCACTCGTGATCGTCCTCATCGTGGCATTGCTCCGTCGCGGCGGTGTGAGTGGTGGCCAGAACAAAGTTGAAGCAACCAAAGTGAAGGGTGATGTCGTCATCATTCATGTTCCTCCTCCGGGCACGCTGAAAGTTCTTCCGGGTACCTTCCAGGTGAGCGGCGACACCAAAGTGCAGGAGATCCGTCTGTTCAGGACACGCGAGAATGCAGACCTGGAGTTCACGTTTGGACGTGAGACTGGTCCCCAGTTCAAGCACATCCAACTGGAGCATCCAACCGTTTCACGCGATCAGATGAAGCTGTTGTTCTCGAACGGCGCATACACCGTGATCAACCGCGCTGATCCGGCAAAGAGCAATGCGACGGAGATCAATGGCGCCGTGCTGGGTCTGAACGAGACCGCGAAGCTTGCCGACGGCGACAAGATCACAATGGGCGCAGTTTCGCTTGTCTACAGAGCGAACGGCAAATGATCCCGATCGGGGTAGCGGAATCCTCGCTCGCCGGGTTACGGCACGGGAACGAGGATAGCGTCGCTGGTGGGAGCCTTGGCAGGAACGCCCAGATCATCCGGGCGTTCCTTGCCGTGGCAGACGGGATGGGTGGAATGGCGGCGGGTGACGTGGCCAGTTCGCTCGCGATCCGGGAGGTGCAACGCCTGCTGGAGGACGAAGTCCACCGTGCCACCGGTCCCGACAGAATGCCCTGGGCTGGGATCCTCCGCGACATCGTTCGTGCGGTGAACGCACGTGTGTATGCTGAAACGGAAGAGAACCCGGTCCTGAACGGCATGGGCACCACCCTCACGGTCGGTGTCGTCTTCGATGATGGCGACTATATCATTGCGCATGTCGGTGACAGCCGGGCGTATCATCTGTCACCATTCTGCGACCCTGAACAGCTGACCGTCGATCACAATGCTGCCGCGGAAGCCGTTGCGTCGGGGATGCTGAGTCCGGAGGCCGCCCGGACTCATCCATTCGCCAATGCGCTCACCCGCTCGATCGGGGAAGCGACTGTGCCCGCCGTGGACATCGTCGAGGGCCACCTCCACGATGGAGATATACTCCTGCTGTGCACGGATGGCGTTCATAAGGCCGTCGAACCCGCGGATCTCCAGTCGCTGATGTACGATGCCCATTCGCTGAAGCAGGCGACGCACGAAGCGACCGAACGTGCGCTCGCCAATGGTAGTGATGACAATGTTACGGTCATTGCCCTCCAATACGGTGACGTCGACCGGCCCTCCCATTCCGGAAAGCGTTCAGGCCTCGTGTACGAATTGGAGCGGCGGTGGTACCACTTCGGTGTGCTCGAGTGGACCGCACTTGGTCTGTTCGTCGCTTTTGTGATCGCGCTAGCAGGGCTCTCCTGGCTCATCAACAGGGATGAAGTCTCAGCGTCCGATGAAGGCACCGGTCCCGGCGGTGGAATCCATGCTGAGGATTCCGCTGACGCGACCAGAGCTCCGGAACACTCCGTTCTGTATCTCGAGCCGATCGATACGCTATTGGAAAAGTCGATCGATGCCGACTCCTCAGCAAGGAGGAGAACAGATGGGGCAGCGGATGTCAAAGGCACACCAGATGTGCGGCCGCCCAATGCCAATCCTCGTGGAGTTCAATCCGGGTCCACGCCTGATGCACACATACATGGTTCTCGTGATGCAGCCGTGGTGAAACCTGCCTCGTCGCATGCTCAGACGTCAGCATCGGACCAGGATCAGTCCCGCATGGCTCCGCCGCGAACGGAAGCTCCCATGGGTTCGGGATTTGCTCCAGCAGATTTGATTCAGCCGGATTCAACGCCCGGCCGTCCCAATACCGATTCCACGGCAAAGCCGACGGTCTCCACTGCATCCGGAGTTGATGCATCGGAGAGCATCAGAGAGCATTGCCGTCTCGGCGACGGATACCTGAAGGATGGGAAGATCGCACTGGCGATCGATGAATTCAAAAGGGCTGTGCGGAGTGGCAAAAAGCCTCTACCTGAGTCACGTGAATCTCAACAAGTCCTTCTCGAAGCGATGTACAGACTCTGGTGCGCCGGGGCGAAAGCATTGGAAGCAGAGTCGGACGCCCCACCGGTCAATCAGTCCGAAGTGGACAACTACTGGGAGGATTACGAGAAGCAAGCAAAGCAGTTCGGCCATGCTGTGAAAACAAAGACCTCGTGTTGATTCAGACTTTCCAGACTCGATTCAGGACCCGATAGAGTGTGCCCATGTCCTTTCCCGTTGTGATCTCCATTTTTGCCGGCGCCATTTTTCTGGTCGCAGGCTTGATCTACATGGTCCTGCGTTCCCCACGGACAACGACCTCGAGTGATGTTTTTACATCAGGTACCATGTGCAAAGGGTATGTCCTCCAGGGATTCCTCAAACGCGGAGGTATGGCGACCATCTATCGTGCAGCGGATGCCACCACCGGTGCTCCGGTGGCCTTGAAGGTCATGCACACGACGTTGATGGATGACCGGGATCTTGTGGATAAGTTCCTAAACGAAGGAGAGCTTCTGGCGCTGATCAATCAACGCCATCCTGATGCCCCGGTGGTGAAAGTGCTTAATCATGGATATGGCGACGGGGAATTGGACGGCCGCCCGTTCATCGCTCTGGAGTTGATCACCGGGAAGGATCTCGATGACTACATCCGCGAGGGCAAGCGCTTCACGGCTGCGGAGACGCTGCAGATCATTCATGCAGCGGCTGCCGGACTCGTTGCCGCCCATGCCGAATGCACATGGCATCGGGACATTTCACCCGGCAACGTGATCGTGAGTACGCGAGGCGGTCAGATCTCCGGGGTGACACTCATCGACTTCGGTGTAGCCAAGCATGAATACCTGAGCTCAAAGACACCCGATGGTTCCATCCACGGTGCCCCGCCCTTCATGTCGCCCGAACAATGCCGGAGCGAAGAGATCGACGGCCGGAGTGACATCTATTCTCTCGGCATCCTGGCCTTCACATTGCTCGCCGGGCAGCCGCCGTTCATGAGTCGCAACCCGCTCGAGATCATGCGCATGCATGAACAGATGCCGCTGCCTCCCTTACCTGCGGGTGTCCCTTCCGATCTGGGAGACCTCATGGCCGACATGCTCGAAAAATCGAGGGAAGACCGCATTCAGACCATGACGGAAATACTTGACCGCCTGACCGTCATGCTTGAAGAACGGGGTGTATCCCCGCTGATTACCGGGGGGGAAAGCGAAGGCCCTGAAGCCTTCGCATGGACTGCCCCGACCTGGGTCAGGACCGGGATCCCTCGCTTCGTGGTATCCCTGCGTGAGTTTTTCCACCGGAAGGATGAGGGTGCGGATGATTCGAAGGGCGAAGAATGGTCCCCTTCCTTGTCAGAGCGTTTGGCTGCGTGGGTCGGACGTCAACCGAAATGGAGGATTATCACGGTGGCGTCGGTCCTCGTGTTGACATTGGTGACGAGTGCGATCGTCGCGCTGCAACGGTCCGGCGATGAGTTCTCGTCGGACCATGCGGCAACACTTGTGTACGACCCTGAACAGGGTCCATTTGCATGGGTGGACACAGTAGACGGCGACTTCTTCGCGGCGATCACGATCGACGCCACGATGTGTGGCGATAGCGTGGGGGTCGCAATAGGTGAACTCGGATCTGAAAAGTATCACCGACTCATCCTGAACACAGGTCAGTGGACCTATGAACGCATGGCTGGACGTCGTTCGTCGATACTCTCTCAAGGGATCGGCGAACGCGGTGCGGCCGACACCCGGCATGACATCATGGTCCATTGGATCAACGGGTATCTCTACGTGACAGTCGATGGAAAGAGTGAGTTCACCGTGGAACAGGTATCACGTTATGGCGGGGGGAAGCACATTGGCATCTGTGCCTCCACAGCATGTCAGATCCCTTATACGAGCAAAATCTTCCCTGTCATGTACCACTAGCGGGAGTATTCCATGCGACTATCTCCGTGGTTGTGCGTCTGTGCACTCGTTCTGGTGTCGGGGTGCGGAAGCGGGTCGGGCGTGGGCATTGATTCCAGCCCGATTCTCCGGAGGCCGGAGAAGTTGGTCGATCTCTGGCTCCAGTGGAAGTACCCGGACTCCACGATCGTCTACGACCAGCTCCTGCGGGTACGGCTGGATAGCGCCGATATCGTTGAATTGAAAGAGCCTTCGCTGCAGGTCTTGGGCGTCAGAACAGGGCGACACATTATGACAACGTACACGGAGGATGGTAGGCGTTTCGGCTGGCCACTCCGTGTTGACTCTACGTCAAAGAGCCACACCATCATTATTCCACGCTGGGATTCGACAGTCGTGAAGCCGCCCATCACGGATACGACAACCGTGGTGCCTCCACCAATACGCTACGTTGACCCCAAGATGACAATTCCAACGAAGTGAAAATGATAACCGATCGAACACCATTCTTCCGATTCTTGGGCACCAGAGATCATGCGATCGCGGTCACCTGTGTCGCTGCCATTTGTCTGTTGAGCGTGACCGGTTGCAAATCCCCTACGCGGTCACGGATACCCGTGGAACTCCATGGCGTTGGTCATGCGCAGACGGTTCTTCTGATCAACGGCAAGCAGTATGATGGAACACTCACCGAAGGCAGGTCGGTCATCGAGGTTGAAGCTCGAAGTGGCGAGGCGGTGACACTGGACCTGACCGTGGGAACCCAACGATTCTATCGGACCGTCGTTGCGGGTGATGTGGAGGAGTTCCTCCCGGTGGTCTTCAGTTTCAATGGCTCTACGGGAGGAGGAGACGGCGACCCGCGTGATTCAACCGCCACAGGTGATGATGACGATTCCACCGATGCGGATTCAATAATAGTGAAACCACCACCACTGCAACTTGGCCGCCTCGAAGTGTCCGAGGAAGTGGTATTCGAGAAGACAGAGACCTCGGAAGATGCTTCAGAAGAGTTGACCCTCCGGAACTCGGGTGAGGCCGACCTGAAGATCCACTCTGTACGAATCACCGGTGACGATACCAGAGAGTTCGCCATCCAGAGTGACGCCGCATTCACGATCCCTGCGGGCGGAGAGGCGATTGTCCACCTGACATTCAAACCGCTTGAAAGCGGGATACGGAGCACAACGTTGGAGATCGCCAGCAGCGATCCGTCCACAAAGAAGAAGGGTCCGAAGAAGATCGCCCTGAAGGGTGAGGGGTGGACCAACAAGGGATTCGATCACGTGTCGGCTTTGCAGGAGGCCCGAGATCTGCTGGAACAGAGGAAATATGCGGATGTGGAGGCACGGTGTTCGGCTATCCTCAGGGTGCGGCCGCTTGATGGGCGTGCCTTCTTCATGCGCGGGATCGCACGCTTCAACCTGCAGGAACTCCCGGGTGCCGAATTCGATCTCAAGCAGGCGATCAAGAACCGCGGCCAGGTTGCAACCGCCGTCGACCGCGCCCAGTTCACGTGTGATGCGCAATATTTCCTGGCCCTTTCGGCGACGAACCAGTTCAGCCGTTCAGAGCAGGAGCAGACCCCGGCCCGCGCAGTGCAGATCAGGAACCTGTGGATGGACTATCTTGGCATGGCCGATGAGTGCACCCCCAATATGGATCGCAAACAGAATGCACAGTATCACATCAAAATGATGGAGGACTTCAAGTGAAAGCCGCTCCTCTGGTCATCGTCACCATGTTTGCCGGCGTCTGGGGTCTTTCCGCCGGACCGCTGTCATCCGCATGTCCGGCCCAGACCAGTCCTTCGAAGGCCGAAGTCATCGGCTCGACACGCGAGTACGGAATCCGTGGCGAATTGGCCAACACCCATCCCGCTCCCGGTGAGTCCGGAGCATTCACATTCGAATCGATCGAGGGAGCACAGTGGCAGCACCTCTGGTACGTGAGTGGTCCCGGCAATCCTCCACGTCAAATCTCTCCGCGCGACTCGAGCGATGAATACCAGGCTGAAGCGGACGGCGAGATTTCCTGGTGTCCCACGCGCGGTGCAGATGGGCATGGGTTCGTCTTCGTCAGCACCGGGATGGACGGGAACAGCGATATCTATCTTGGCAACACCGGGGATTCCGTCTTCGTGCGGTTGACACGTGACGGCGCTTCTGAACAGCATCCCCGGTGGTCTCCGGACGGGCGGGATCTGGTGTTTGTGTCGGGCAGGTCAGGCAACGGCGATCTCTACGTTCTCCCGAACGCATCTCGGTACTTTGGCCTGCTCAGGGAGAACCGGGCAGGCGGACGGGTAGAGGCTAGTACTGGAGCACGGTCGAAGGTCGTCGACAGTGACGCCGAAGGTGCCCTGATCAGACTCACGTCGAATCCCGACGTCGATACATCTCCTGAGTGGTCACCGGCCGGTAGATGGATCGCGTATCAGGCCCATGTCAATGAAGCCGGCGGGCGCAGCACCGACATTCTCATTCTGGATCCTCGTGATCCCAAGCGCTCACCGGTGCGGATGACCAGCACGCCGGATCAGGACGAGATGCTGCCCAGTTGGGCACCGTCGGGTACCGGACTTGCCTTCTATCGTTCCCGGACGGGTTCAGAGCGTGATCCCGCTTCGACAGTTGCCCTTATCTACCAACGTTTCGATTCGCTTTCCGGCTGTGCGATACCGTTACCTCAAAGCCACGAGGCTACGGTGATCGATGAGAGCGTTGTGAAGAATGTGACTTCATGTTCCCCGGTCTGGCTGGCAGGGCGACAGGTCATTCCATATCTTCGGCAGCGGGGACGCGAGACCACAATGGAAGTGGCAGAGATCCATGCGAAGGGTGCTGTTACAGTCAAGGATATACAGGTCGCCGGTCTTCCGAGCCCGATTCAGCACCGATATCTTGATGTCGCATCTGACGAGCGGGCCACATCATTGGTGGTGACGAGCTATGCCGAGCGGGACTATGTCATTTACAGAAGCCGGTTCGACACTCCCGTGGCTATGGCAAAATCGACATCCGTTTCAGATCCTTTGCCTCGTGTTTCTCCGGGTTTTGTCTTTGGACTTACAGGGATCTTATCGACACCGGCCCCCTGGCTTTGGCCTGATGAAATCCTCCCCGGCTTTGGTCTCTTCATGGAGGCATCTCGAGGGTATCTGTTTTGTACCGGCTCTGTGCCGACCTTTTTTTCGATCCGCTGGACGCTCGCACAGGTCGATCTTGCGAAGGGTGGTGGGAACTCTGCTTTCGCGGGGGCCAATGAGTTCCTTGCATCGATCAGTTGGCGATTCCGCGTCTGGGATCTTGCGGTGTATCCATATCTGGGAACAGGTTTGACGATCTTGTTCAACTATGATGGCGGTAGAACAGCTGCCAATATTCCATTTGGCTGGCCTCTCGCTGCTGGAATGCAACTTGAACTGTCCGAAAAAATGAGTCTGGATGTTACAGCGTGCCACACGGCAATGAATCCGGAGATATTCACAGACAGAAGTTCGACAAATCCCAAGCACAATTTCCTGGACTTCAGAATATCGTTGGCGTTTCGACTGCCATCTGCTTCCAATCAGGGTCTCTCCGAATGATGAACGCAAGGCGCGTCTTCTGTTGGATACTCGTCGTGTTGACCTGGGCCGGGAGCCTGTACGGACAGAATCCGCGTCAACAAGAAAAGCGGTACCTGCCGTACGCGACAAGGATCGCGCAAGCTGAGTCACGGCTGCCATCCGTAGCCGGGGCACAACGGGCATCACTTCTTGATTCGCTGTGCCGGCTGTACTGGCTCCAGGCCGAACTATATGGGGAGATGTGGCGGGCTTCAACGATCGTTCTGCGGACGTATCTCGAGTTCAGCGATTCGATCAATACGCTCGACCCCGTGTACACGATGCATCTGGGAATGATATATGTCGAGGGGGGGGACGGTCAAAAAGCCGTGAAAGCCCTCCAGAAAGCGATCCAGATGAGGGGGGTATCGCCGGCAAACGCTGCCGTCGCAAAGGCGTGGCTTGGGGCGGCACATGTGCTTGAAGGTTCAAAGGAAAAAGGGCGGGCGGCATGGGATGAGTGCGGCAAGGCCTCCCCCGATGTGAGGTTTGAAGCCCGCTTTCTTGCTGCCCGCTTCGATCCGGAATGGTATAAGAGGGCGGGACGGGCTGTCGCGTCCGGCAACCAATCGCGGCGTGTGCAGCGGAGCCTCGCGTACATCGCCTGCGTTGCCGGCGACCTGACCACTGCAAGGAAGCTCTCGTCGACACTTGATCCAGCGCTCCCACTCTATGTGGAAAAGAAGGGAACGCTCGAAGAGCGCTCGTTGTACGATCCGGCGATGCTGGCAGTGATGCACAGAGTGGCGATCGAACTTTGTGGATCGTATGCGGAGGAGCTGAACACCCTGCCGGGTGCAAGTTCTGAGCAGAAAGCGGCATCGTTACTCTACATGGGTATGGTCAGCTACGAGCGGGGAGATTGGCAGCGATCGATCTTCCAGCTCCGTGCGTCATCGGATGCCAACGCCCGTGCGTATCTCGCTGCAGCACTGGTCCATGCCGGTAACCGTGCAGAAGCAGAGAGGGAGATACAGTTGTGCCTCGGCTCATCGGGACCAGAGGCCTGGTCGACGCTGAGCGCACTGCTTGTGCGGGCCGATGTCCAGGAGTACCATCGTCATGCGCTCGCAGCAGCACAGAATGCCGTCGATGCAGTCCTGGAAGCGAAGAAGAAAGATCATCGTGTGCCCCAGCAGTTCTTCTCGAATCTCGGGCTGGCGTGCGAGACTGTCGGCCTCATGGAAGATGCGCTGGTCGCCTATCACCGTGGATGGAACGCCGCAAAGGCATCTGATCTGGTAGCCAATGATCCCGTTTTCCTGGTACGGCATGCGACATGTTACGTGACGGCATTGCATCTACGCCAGTTGTCCACGGCCATCGGATTGATGTCACATATGCGGGATGTGTACCCGGAATCCAAGGCGATAGCGGAACCAATGAATTCACTGAACACCCTTACCAATGCGACTATCGACAACGAAGTGAAATTGAAGGTTCATTGAATCTGGAGGATCGCGGTCATGCGGCTGTCTTGCACTCTTTCGCTTCTCATGCTCATGGTTGCAGGCAGTGCCTGGGGCCAATCCGCTTATCCGCGTGGTGGTACCCTGACATACTGCGAGGGGAGATTGCCTCGCACGTTCGATCCGATCACGGCATCGGAGGACATGGAGAGTGTCCGGCTGTCGCGGCTGTTGTATGAGGGCCTGTTCCAGGTGGACATCAGCAAGGCGGTCCGACCGGGTATTGCACAACCGACGCGCTTCCTCCCCGACGGAAGACGCATGAGCATTGCCCTGCGGTCCGGCCTGAAGTGGTCTGATGGTGGGGAGATCACGGCGCAGGATGTCACGTCAACCTTCGAGGCGATGAGGCGTGCGACCAACCGGAATCTGCAGACGAGGGTTGCCGATATCGTGTCCGTTCAGCCCACCGGAACCTATGACCTGCTCATTACGTTTCGCAGCATCATCGACCGGCGAAACATGCCAAAATTACTTGCGTTTCCCATTCTCCCCCGTCACAAACTCCAGGAACTCCCCCTGACCGTACGAAGTGACATCGCTGTCCAACCGGTCGGGTCGGGGTTCTACAAGTTTGTTGGCCGGGATGCAAAGACGATCCACCTTGAAGCCAATGAACAATACCGAAAGCGGGGTGGCAATGTCGAAGGACCGTACATCGACAAGATCAGTATTCTCCATATCCCGGACGCTGCATCGCAGGTCGATCACATTCGCCTTGGCAAGGTCGATATCCTTGTGGAGGTGCCGCCATCACAGATCGCGATCCTGAACGCCGAGGGTATGAGCCTCCCGGACTATGAAAGTCTTTCTTTTGAGTTCCTTGCGATCAACCATACGAATCCACTCCTTGCCATTCGGGAGGTGCGTCAGGCCATGGAATACGGGTTCGACCGCGACAACATTCTGACGAGAGTGTATCAGCGGAAGGGAACTCTTGTTGCGGGACCCTTTCCTCCGTACCTGAAATCGTACTCGTTGGATGTCCCTCCCTTTGAGTATAATCCGGAAAAGGCCATCGGACTTCTGACCGGGGCCGGTTTACCACGATTGGAAACGGAGGAATCCGACAGGACGCGGCTGGCCGGCGTCTCGAATTCATCATTGTCTGGCCCAAGCCGGTAGGCACCGCAAATATGAACATACAGGTGCTGAACCAATTCATTTCGGACATGAGGAAAATCGGCATTGAGATCACTCCCCGGGAACTGGGAGATGATAGCTACCGTGATGTTGTCCTCTACAAACGGGACTTCGATCTGGCGTTTGCGACATTCGTCTACAATGAAGTAGGAGTGGTGGAACCGATGTTCAAGTCCACCAATACCGAGCCCGGCCAACTCAACTTCATTTCATACAAGAACAAGGATGTTGATGCCCTTCTGGATGAATATGAGCGGAACGATGGCCGCGCCGAGGTTCTGGATAACATCAATAAACGGCTCGCCCTCATCCTCCGCGACGATTGTCCGTATCTGTTCCTCTGGTCGCTGCAAAAGACGGCAGCGGCCCGGCCGCGCGTGCACAATTTCATTACCACGGTGACACCGTACTCATTCTTCGACTATGCGAACAGATGGTATCTGGCAGACTGAAAAAGGCGTCAGATCTCGCTGGGGGGATCGCCGGACTTATTATTCGTGCGTTTCTCCAGTTTGCCCTTGCAACATTCCTCCTCTTCCTGTTGTTTGGAGGCGGACGAACAGCACCATCGGAAGAACACGGCCTGTTCGGGGAAATGCAACAGGTCCGTGAAAAAGTATCCGTCGGTGGCGTAGCTGCAAACTATGGACGATGGCTGCTGGGGGTTGTGACATCGCTGGACCTGGGACACTCAGACCGGCAGAACCGAACGGTACGCGAGATCATCCTTGCAGGGCTTCCGCTCACCCTGGGCGTGAGTCTTGGGGCCATGCTTGTCGGCGCAGGCATTGCGATACCGCTCGCCTGGCGTGGTGCGCTCTACCCTGAAAGCCGTGGTATCAGACTTGCGTCCCACACACTCATCTCAGTCTCCGTTCTTCCCGTCTTCTTTGTTGCCGCCATCATGCGGACTCCCTGGATCAGATACTGCGATATCCCCACGTTTGGAACCGGTCTCCTTGCATGTTTCGGATACTATGGCATCCCGGTCGTGATCCTCGGGGTCTTCGATGGGACGCTTGGTGACCAGGTCAAGCAGATCCGGGAAACGTTCATCCTGATTCTTCGCGAGCCTTTCATTGTGGCGGCCCGGGCCAGGGGTGCCAGCGTGCGCCGGCACGTGTTTCGCGCATCCGCCGTGTCCGTCCTGGCGATCTTCTCCTCCCGGTTTACCTTTGCGCTGGGGGGCGCATTAATCGTCGAATATGTCTTCCTGAGAGACGGCGTGAGCCTCATCGCGCTGGACGCGCTACTCTATCGCGACAGAACGGTGATCCTTGCCGTGGGGGTGATCTTTAGTGTTCTCGGTATTGGCTCGGAGCTCCTCCATCGGATCGTTCTGTTCATTGCGGATCCCCGCGCGCGGTCAGGGGGAGGGAAGAGTCCGGCATGAGCCGCTGGAAGTACTCGCTGAAGGGCTCCTCCGGAAACGCTGGAGCTGCCGCATCGCTGCCCGGTCGTTGGTCGACGCTTGTTGGAGGCGTGATGGTTCTGTTCTTCATGACGGGCGCATTGTTCGGCAACTATGGCTACGATCTGGGCCTCTATCCGTACTCGCCGGCGTTTGGTATCGCGAATGACGACTACGCGGAAGCACCACCATCATCCGGTGTCGTGCGGTGGTTACTTGATCATCAGGAGGATTCCATCGATCCGATACCTGAAGAATTCCACCTGCTCGGGACGGACCAGGCCGGGAGGGATGTGTTCATTCAGGTCCTGCATGGTGCATGGACGTATTTGCTGCCTGGCATCGCGGTTGCAGTCCTCATGCTTGCGATCGGGATCCCGCTCGGAGCAGCGTCGGGGTATGCGCCATCGTCCGTGGCCGGCTCGACCGCTTCATTCCTTATCGCCCTCATGGATTCCTTCCCGCGCCTCATTGCATTGATGGCCGTCTTCATCCTTTTTGACTTCGACCTTCCAGCGCTCGTACTCGGGCTCTCCGTCTTCAACGCCTCTCGCGTTGCGAGCATCGTGAGGGCGCGCGTGGCGGGACTGGTGAACACCCGCTTTGTCGAGGCCGCGGAGGAACTCGGGGTGAGCAGGTTCCGTATCATTGCACATCGTTTGATCTGGCTCAATTGTCGGCATGCCCTCGCGATACAGATGATCTACGGAATGGCGAGTCTCATCCTGGTAGAAGCGACGTTCACCTATCTCAATGTCGGGACGGAGGTCGGGCAGACGAGCTGGGGACGCATGATCCTCGAAGGCATGGGGGGGGGAGGGTTCAATCACAAGATCGACGCGGGGATCTACTGGCAAGCAGCCCCACCATCCTTCGCCATTGTTTGGACACTCCTTGGTTTCTATCTCCTTGCGGATGGTCTCGAGCGCAGGCTTCATGCAAAAAACCCGGGGTCGCGATGATGGCGACAGCTCCTCCAAACGGTTCGCTGCTCCGCATCCGGGACCTGCGGGCGATGTTCGCGGTTGATGGCCGGCTGGTACGCGCGGTTGACGGGGTTGATCTCGACGTAGCCCATGGCGAGACCGTTTGCCTCGTGGGAGAATCCGGATCGGGAAAGACAGCAACGGCACTCTCAATCCTCGGCCTCTCCTCAGGCCACCCGGGAATCGTGGACGGTAGTATCCGATTCGATCGACGGGAACTGCTGGCGGGATTGAGCGATTGTTGTTCATCGGCAAGAACGGACGGTTGGTTGACCATAAACAAAGACGTCCGGAAGTGGGACCGCATCGCAACTACGAACCTGCGCGGGGTCCGCGGGAAGAAGATCGGCATGGTCTTTCAGGACCCGGTGGCATCACTCAGTCCCTACATGACGATCGGCCATCATCTCGCAGAATCTCTGCGCATGCGGGACCCTGCTCCACCGCATGCCGAATGCCGGCACCGTGCTGTACAGTTGCTGGAGCAGGTCCGGATCCAGGATCCTGAACGCGTACTCGATGCATACGCGTTCGAACTCAGTGGCGGGATGTGTCAAAGAGCAATGCTGGCGATTGCCCTGGCTTCCGATCCTCTGCTGCTCATCGCGGATGAACCGACAACGGCACTGGACGTCACGACGCAGCTGGAGATACTCCAACTATTGAAGGAATTGCGCCGCGAGAAGGGGATCTCACTCCTGCTTATTACGCATGACCTCGCCCTTGCCGCGACCATGGCAGATACCATTGCCGTCATGTATGCCGGCCACGTCGTCGAGCATGGCCCGGCGGGATCATTCCTTCGATCACAGGGAGCGCATCCCTACACACGGGGGTTGTTTGAAGCGGGACAGGCCGGCCGGAACGGCATAAAGAAGTTCTCGTTCATCGGGGGTTCTCCACCCGATTCTTCCGCAGTCCATGCCGGGTGCAGGTTCGCCCAACGGTGTTCACGCAAGTCGGCTCTGCCTGACGGTGGCGCACACTGTGAAAGCCAGCCTCCGCCAAAGGCGACGATAGGAGACGGCCTACGTTGTTCGTTGCTGGGACATTCCCGGAAATGATCCGTCGGTCCCTCCACAGGCATGAGGTCCAAGGGATGTTCCTGCAAGCGCAAAACGTCGTAAAGGTTTTCAAGCACCGCGGGTGGTTCCCGGGAGCCGCATCCGTACGTCCGGTCATTGCCGTTAACGGGATCTCGATGATGTTGGAGAAGGGCGGCTCCCTCGGGATCATCGGGGAGAGTGGAAGCGGCAAGACCACGTTGGCCCGGATGCTGTTGGGTCTCGTGCTGCCGACCTCTGGCCTGATCCAGATCGAAAGCGGCCAAAATGATCCGCGCCAGCAGGCACAGTGGATGCGTCGCAATTGCCGGATGATATTTCAGGTCTCGATGCTGCGTTGAACCCGGGAATGACCGTGCGTCAGATCGTCGAGGAACCGCTCAGGGTCCACACAAGTCAATCCAAACGGGATCGATCTGCGATCGTTCACCGTGTTCTCGAGGAAGTGCACCTCCCCGCGGCCATCCTGGATGAATACCCATACGCTCTAAGCGGCGGCGAGAAGCGGCGCATCTCCATTGCCCGTATCCTCTCTTTACCTCCGCAATTACTCATTGCGGATGAACCTGTGTCTTCTCTGGATGTCTCGATCCGGGGAAGGATCCTGATGATGCTCGACCGTATCCGGCGCGAACTCCATACCACGTTGGTGGTCATCTCGCATGATCTCGCCGTTGTGGAGCAGATCTGTGACCGCGCGGCGATCATGCACAAGGGCAGCATTGTCGAAGAGTGTTCTGCGGCAGCACTTGCCCGGGGAGCACTGTCGCATCCCTATTCACGGGCTCTCTACTCCTCGTCGCTACGCATCGTCAACGACAGACGAATCGACGTCATGAATTCCTGAATCAGTCGCCGTATCCCGGTTGGTGCCCCGGCACCCGCCGGGTACGAATGCCTTCCAGAGCAGGAGGTCCTATGAGAACCGCAGCCATCGTTGCATTCGTCGCGATCTTCGTGACGTGCACTGCACGTGGCGCAGTCCCTGCCGGAGACCACCCCGACCTCCGGCGTGATGGGAACATCGTGACGACAGCCATTGCCACCGAGAATGGAACGAGAATGCTCGGGGTGAATGCCGGATTCCTGGATGGGGCGAACGAGACGAAGTTATTTGGCCGCAATCGGCCGACCACACTCTGGAGCGACAAGCGCAGAACGGAATGCTATGAGTTCAGTCTGCGGATAGCGTGTCAAATGCCCCTCCTCACCGGGGTCATGACAGACGTGGATGCGCAGGAGATCCTACAGGAGATGGGATTCATCGCAGGAGAGGGGTCGGCTGTCGCCGGGGCGCTGGATGCCCTGAAGTACAACTATGTGTCGTCGTCGACGTGGGCGGGACGTGCGAGCAACGAAATCAGCACATGGATGAGGAAGATCAATCCGAGAACCGTCCGCGGATTGAAGATCACACCACGCAATCTCGTCCACATAAGCGAAGCTCTTGCCACCGTGGAAGGTGTCGCCATGGCCGCGGATTTCGCGCTTGGAGCAGCGATCCAGGAGGCGCTGGCTGGTGACCTTGCGCTGGCACGGCTTGATCTGATAGAACAGATCATAGATCGACGGCGGCGGGCTGGTGCCGAGGTGGATCCGGCGATCCGTCCCGCGCTCGCACGCGTGAGGGAGAACCTGGACCGTTCTAAGGACTATTTCGGAGCCCTTATCACCGAGCTGAACGATCGCAAGGGCGACGTTACGAAGATCGGCATCAGTGCGATCCTGGAAGTAACGAAGGCAGATGCAGTCCGGTTGCTCACCAAATACTATGTGCATCATGCCGTGAAGGCCGCGGCAACAAAAGCCGCAACGGTTGCAGGCCTCTGGACATGGTCGCTCATGCTCACGTATGAGACGATAGCGACGATCCTGGAACAACACCAGCAAGCTCAGATCGCCGTCACCTCAACGAGCCTGGCGCTCCTCCTTGAGGAGGAGATCACGAAAGGCCGGCTCGCTGAAGATGAGACCGTCTGCGGCTTGCAGCGCCAGCTGGAGTATTCCTACTATGATCAAATGGTCGATGCGTGCAGCGGGATTGCACAATTATGGTATGATCTTGTCACCAGCGGATTCTCCCGGGGCCCATATGCCGAAGCACGCGATGAATTCACGAGGCTGCGTGGTCTGACCCGCGACGCCCTGCTGGCGTGCACACCTCCGGGTTCCGGTAGTTCGGACGCCAATCCTCAAACAGATCCATAACACTGGGGCTCATTCTCGATTCCTCCGGCAGCATGCAAATCAATGATCCCGGAGACAGCCGCAAGTGGCCGCTTCCACGATCATCGAAAGACGGCTGGGAATGAAGGGGTCTTTGTGGTGGATTTCGACGACCGGTCACGATGGTTGAACAGCGGCAATTGGGAAAACTGGGATCGCGCATCGTTAAAGAATGCCGTTGCCTCGATCAATTCGGATGGTGGGACCAATGTCGGAGGCGGGCTCCAGGAGATGCGAACGGCAATGGAGGGCATCATTGCCGAAGGCGACCGGACAGGGATCCTGCTTCTCTCTGACGGTCTCGGGGACTATGCAGGGCAGGCACAATGGTTTGCGGACCGCCACATCCCTATTCACACCATCAGTTTTGTCGGAGAAGACAATGCCCGCCTTCTTCAGGACATCGCCAACCTGACCGGGGGCGAGTACATGAAGGCGAATTCTGCGATGGATATCGTGCAGGCGTTCACCATCTTCTTCACCCGTCTCACCGGGCAGAATCTGTTCTGCCGGTATGAAGGATCAATCAAGCAGGGGCAGCGGCTCCAGAGAGATCTCTGGATCGAGCCGGGGACTTCGAGTGCCATGCTGTTGTCATGGCCCGGCAGTACGATCGGCCTGACGCTGCAGTCTCCCGACGGAAGAATACTATCGAATGGAAACGGAGCGGGAGAATGGATCACTGGAGATCGCTATGTCATGGTGAGGCTCGATAAACCGGCGGCCGGAAAGTGGCGTGCGACCCTGGAGGGGGTTCAGGTCTCACTGGGCGGTGAACCATTCAGCTTCGAAGTGAACGGAGATTCTCCACACGCCGTCAGGCTCAGAGACCTGACAGCAGAGCGCGGGGTTCCCACGTTCACTATTGACTTCGGTAGCTGGCCTGGCATCGCGCAACCAGCGCCTCCAAAGGTAACGCTCACCACTCCGCGAAGTATTGTTACGGACATCTCTCCACAATTCAAGAACAGGAGATCGTGTTCATTCCTTCAGATGGAAAGGGGAGCTATCGGGTGGACATTGCTCTTCGCGGGAATGACGCCCGCGGCCTCACGTATGAACGGGTGTTAACGAAATCGATCCTCATCAGCGATGACGTTCCTGTCAATGCCGCTGTCATCAGCGAAGTCTTCGGCCGGTATGTACGCGCACCTGCCGGAACGCTTCGCGGGAACAGGCCGGGGGTTCGCTGCCAGATAACCGGTGCCGGTGCGGATACGGCGGGAGTTCATGCGGTCGGGCATGTCATCAATGTGAAGGCCAATGAATGTACGGTTGAGATTCTCAAGGTTTATAGCACACGCCTGCCTCGTTCCGGGGACGTGGTCATCCTGAACATTGAGGATTGGAGCGCTGACAAGGTGTCTCCCGCACAAAGGTAATCCGATTGGTCAAAGCAACATTTCAGCATCGAAGAATGACAGAGGTTTCATTTCCTGGCTCCTGGCCACCGTTCTTGCAGGGTGTGCCCGGCAAGGCTGCATCAAGTCTGACCGATCGATCATGGGAGGAAGAATATGACGAATACGCACGTGCTTAGGATCGTTTCCTGGATCTTGATCGCCCTCTTCGTCCTGGAGTTGCCTTCAGTGGGCACTGCCGCAACCATGGGTGGTGTAAAGGTCATGAATGTAAACGCTGATCTGCGGGATGGGGTGGCTGTCGTGACGTATGATCTGATCGGCGGACCGTCGGACACATGCAACGTCGCCCTGGTGATGATGAATGCCGAGGACCTGGGATTCCAATATGTGCCCACGCACGGAGTTCTGGGAGCCGTTGGACCGGGCCAGATCCCAGGCATTGACAAAAAAATCACCTGGGACTTCCAGCAGGAGTTTCCCGATGGTCTGCCGGATGGCCAGTTATACTTTGTCATACGAGCAGAGGATCTGCCCGCCCGCTCCGGCGGCTCGAATTTCTGGTGGTACGCAGGAGGCGCAGGCGCGATCGGAGCGGGGGTAGTGCTTTATCTCCTTCTGGGAAAAAAAGGACCTGTGATTATCGAGAATCCGGACAGGGGCTTCCCCGCGGAGCCGCAACGGCCATCGGTGACGGGCTACTAAGTTCCGATGATGATTCTTCCCTCCGGAATGACGGATCAACTCTCATGAGGATGCACATGGGCTACTTGGCACGCTGTTCCCTTTGGGCACTGCTCCTTCTGGCGGTGCCTGCCGTCCATGCACAGACTGGCAGCCTCCGTGTCCTTGTTCGTGACGCAATCCCCGATTGGGGTTCCCCTGGCGTCGGTGCTCGGGTCGTGTTGTTCACTAGCGGTGGGAGCCTCATCGGGGAGGCGACAACCACCACCGAGGCATCAGAAGTTACATTCCTGCGTGTGCCCGCTACTTCCGGATATCAGTACTGGGTCTATGTCACCCAGACCAAATACCCGAACATATGGGGGGAGGCCTATTGGGGCCGCAAGACCGGCATCACCATAATGAACGGTGTAACAGTGGTGGACACATTCCGGCACAACACACCGATCATGCCGGGGTTGGCGGTGTATGATAACAATGATGTTGAGCTCAAAGCGATGAGTAACCGGGTACTCCAACCGGGAGTGCCAATTCGATTTGAACTTACTCTGGAGAACCCGGCGAATGCCGGAGCGACGGTCGTCAATGTCTACGCGAAGACGTATATCGACCGGAATTGGTCGAGGGCGATTGATGATACCGCCCAATCGTCGGTGTACTCGCTGAGTGTGGGATCCAGAACCATATGGTATTTCACCCGAACCACCCCGTCCGACCCGGGTATATATGCGTTTGCATTCGGTGCGTTTGCCACCGGACCCGGCTACAGCGACAGGCTTACCGATGGATCGAACTGGCACGATTCGGTTTTCATCATCCAGGCCCCTCCTGTCTTGACTTCAATCTCTCCTACCGTCGTCGATGCCGGTGGCCCGGCGATCTCATTGACCGCTTATGGGTCTGGCTTTGTCCCCGGGTCCGTGGTCCGATTCAACAGCAGTGACCGTATCACCCGTTATGTGAGTAGCACGCAACTCGAAGCCGCGCTTACCAGCGCGGATCTGGCAGCGGTTTCAGACTATACGATCACAGTGAACAATCCGGCTGCCGGCGGAGGAACATCATATGCCCAACCCTTTCGGGTGCAATATCCCGCTCCGCAGCTCAACCAATTGTCGCCGCCAAGCAGGGTCGCTGGAAGCACCGGTTTTACGCTGAGCGTAGACGGGACCGGGTTCTTTTCAACTTCTGTGGTCAATTGGAATGGCGGGTCCAAGTCGACCTCATACACGAGCGGCACCCGGTTCTTTGCCGGTGGAGATGGACCGACCTCCCGTTCAACTGACCATGGAGCAACCTGGACCTCCATTTCCAATGGATTGCCCAGCACATGGGTGTACGCATTTGCCCGGACGAACTCCAGAGTCTTTGCCGCCACGTATTCGGGCGTGTTCGTCACCACAGACGAAGGCACGAACTGGAGCTCTGCTGGCCTGGCAAGCATGGATGTGGAGGCTCTTGCGGTGAGCGGGGTGTATCTTTTGGCCGGGACATACACCAGTGGTGTCCGTTACTCCACAAATGCAGGATCGACCTGGTTCCAATCAGATCTCGCCTCAGAAGCCGTCCGTGCGCTCATGGCTGTGGGAAATCTCGTTTTCGCCGGCACGAAGAACGGCGTGTATGTCTCGACAAACAATGGCGTGAATTGGACCCAAAAGAGCTCGGGACTTCTGAACACCGATGTCAGGGCATTCACGGTCATCGGAGGGACCGTCTTTGCAGGGACTGACGGTGGTGGGGTGTACCGGTCAACGAACAGTGGGGCGACTTGGACCTGGTCATATGCGGCTGGCATCAATGCGAGTGCCATTGCGCTTACCGCGGTGGGCGACTACCTTTTCGCTGGATCGTATGGTGTTGCCGGCGGCGTCTATCGGTCAACGAACGGCGGTACATCCTGGGTTGCAACCAGCACGTCAGTGGGCAACTGGATCCAATCGCTGGCCGCTTACGGTGGAAGGTTATATGCCGGAACTGATGCCGGTGTGTATGTATCAACCAATTTCGGAGTAACCTGGACGAAAGCAGGTTCTCCGGTGACAAAAATTCTCGCACTGGATGTGAGCGGGGGAAGGCTTGACGCAACAATCTCTTCAACAGATATCGCTTCCCCCGGGGACTACGACGTCACAGTCACCAATCCCGTGCCGGTTGCGGGTCCCTCCGGGAAACTGACCTTCAGAGTGGATCCGGCTTCGCTTGCGATCAGTACGGCTTCACCGTTACCAGCGGGGACAACCGGGGTGACCTATACTACGACCGTTGCTGCGAGCGGTGGTACCCTGCCGTACTCCTGGTCTCTGTCGTCTGGTGCTCTCCCTACGGGCCTGTCTCTTACTCCTGCAACAGGAGTGATAAGCGGCATCCCGATAGCGGGTATTGCACCGGCGTCATTCCAGATCCGCGTGACTGACAATGCCGGCGCGCATACAGAGAAAGACCTCTCACTATCGATCTACAATCCGGCACCTATTATCTCAAGTCTCTCGCCTTCGTCAAAGACAGCAGGTGAAGCAGGATTCCCCCTGACGGTGTACGGGACGGGATTCATCAACGGCAGCATCGTTCGCGTCAATGCATCTGACCGCACGACGGAGTTCGTGAGCAGCACACAGTTGACGGCCACGATACTCACGGGGGATATCGCATCGGCGGGGAATCTATCGGTCACGGTCTTCACCGGTATTCCTGGCGGAGGATCGTCCGATCCCCCGGCAACGCTTACGGTGAATCCAGTCGGACTGGCGATCACGACCTCCACGCCACTCCCCGGAGGAGTCGTAGGGACCGTCTATTCGACGACCCTGGGTGCAAGTGGAGGCACACCTCCCTATAGCTGGTCGCTCGCGTCAGGGACATGGCCTTCAGGTCTGACGATGAACTCCAGTGGGCGAGTGACTGGTACCCCACGGCCGCGGTCGATGGGAGGTTACTTACCATCACGGTGACGGACAATGCGTCGCGATCGACATCGAAGGATTTCACGATAACGATCGGCAATCCCAGACCCGTCATCACCAGCCTATCGCCATCATCGAAGACAGCGGGTGAAGCAGGATTCCCCCTGACGGTGTACGGGACGGGATTCATCACCGGCAGTATCGTTCGCGTCAATGCATCTGACCGCACGACGAAGTTCGAGAGCAGCACACAGTTGACGGCCACGATACTCACGGGGGATATCGCATCGGCGGGGAATCTATCGGTCACGGTCTTCACCGGTCTTCCTGGCGGAGGATCCTCCGATTCCCCGGCAACGCTTACGGTGAATTCGGTCCCAGTGTCGATCACTACTGCCACAGCGCTCCCGGGGGGTGAGACAGGGATCGCATATTCTACGATACTGGCTGCAACTGGAGGGACGCCGCCGTACGACTGGTCACTGAGCTCAGGAGACCTCCCTCAGGGGCTAACCCTCTCAGGCTCCGGCGCGATCAGTGGTATCCCGGCCACGGCTGCAGCACCGGCATCGTTCCGGGTTCGTGTGACCGACTATGCGGGGTCGTACGCTGAGAAGGATTTTTCGATATCGGTCTTGAATCCCTTCCCGGTCATTACCAGCATCGTGCCCTCGGAGAAGGTCGTGGGTGAGCCCGCCTTCTCTCTTACGGTTAACGGTTCCGGGTTTGTTCCAACTTCACAAGTGCGGTACAGCGGCGGAGTCCGAACAACATCGTATGTCAGTGCCACCCAGGTGATGGCATCGATCAGCGCTGACGACGTCGCTGTAACGGGAGTACAGGCAATCACGGTTTCCACACCCGCTCCTGGTGGAGGGACTTCCACTCCTCCGGCCGTCCTCACCATTGCGCTTCCGGTTACTCCTCCGAGGATCACGGTGCAATCAACGTGGAGTTTTCCTTCGCGCACCCGCGCTGATGCTTTTGCACAGGCCGATTATCGACTCGTTGGTCTGCCGGGAGACAGTACGATACCCGTGACTGCGATCCTTCGCGGCACGCCGGAAACCGATTGGCGGGTGGCCTGGGACAATGGCACTTCCACCAACTATCTTGTTCGGCATTCGAGCACAGCTCCGCTGTCATTTGGGTTGGGCAAGAGTTATTGGATCCTTTCCAAAGCCAACGTTACCCTCGATCTTAACCTGCCGGCGGTCACGGTGAATAACCGCAACCAGGCTGAGATCCCGTTGCACCCTGGCTGGAACATGATCACGAATCCGTTCTCCGGCAACGTCCAATGGTCGACGGTGGTGGCAGCAAACGCCGGAATTGAAAATGCGCTATGGTCATTTTCGGGAGCGTGGAGTACGGGCACCCAAATGATCCCCTACATGGGATACTATTTCCACAATGGGCAGGCATTGGGAGCCTTGCGGATCCCGCGGCCCGGTGCTCTTCCCAAAGCCGCGGTGAATACTGACCACTCCGTATTTGCCTGGAAAGTGGACGTTGCCCTCAAACAGGCAGACATCGTTGATTCCGACCTGTCGTTTGGGGTTTTTCGTGATACGGCTCAAAGGCCAGCGCCGCTTCATAAGCCCCGCGGTCTTGCAGGGATCCCAGAGACATTCTTCCGGCGGACAGACATTGATCCGGCGTATCCCGACTTTGCGACGGATTTCCGATCTCCTTCCTCGGAGGTTGAGGCTTGGGAGTTCCGTGTGACAGGGGTACAGGGAATTGCGAGCTCGCTCACGTTCCGCGGACTAGCCGCGGTTCCACCGAATGTACGCGTGGTGCTCTATGATGAGCAAGCTGAGACGCACAGAGATCTTCGCGACGACAGTGTGTACGCAATCACACTCCATCTCCCGGAGTCAGGATACCGGGTGCTTGCCGGAGAGCAGGAAGCTACTCAGAAGCTTCTTGATCTTCTGGCACCGCAAATATTCTCTCTGGGTCCGAATTTCCCGAATCCGTTCAATCCGCGCACTACAATACCGCTTGTGATCCCCACAATGACCCAGGCTCAGGTGGAGGTGTTCTCCATTCTGGGAGAACACGTTGCCACGCTCCATCGCGGCTCCATCGAGCCAGGCCGCCATTGGTTGGAATGGGATGGACTGAACAGCGATGGAAAGCCCGTCAGCTCAGGGATATACATGGTGAGGGTACGTACGGAAGATGGGAAAGCCGCGGTACTTAGGGTTGCATTGGTGCGATAGACCGATCATTATCGTTGGCATAGCGTTCGCGAACCGAACACCGATGAGAAAGTTCTGTACCCATGTTCCACCGAGTCTGCGGGTCGATGAGTCCGGCGGTGTCGTGTTCACGATGTGACCTCCGTCTACAGTAAACACCGATCCCGGCAACTGCCTTCCATGGGCTACCGGGATCGGTGCTTCTACGTTTCCGGATATGCGATGGTGTAACCCGCTAGCGCAGCAGCATAAGCCTCCGTGTCATTACGAACGGACCCGCATCCACTTTGTAGAAGTAGACCCCGCTGGGCAGGCCCGTAGCGTTGAACGCGACGCTATGGTACCCTGGATCCCATTCCGCATCCGTCAGCGCTGACACCATTTCTCCGAGTGTGTTGTATACCGATAGCCGCACCCGCGAGCGTTCCGGGAGTCCGAAGGTGATTGTCGTGGATGGGTTGAACGGGTTCGGATAGTTCTGTGCGAGGATCCATGACCCGGGCACCCCCTGCGTGAGAAGAGAGACGCCGGTGGTCGATCGCATGAAGTGCGCCTTGATGCTGTATGGGCCCCATCCCACGGGGTTGTGCGCGCGGACGCGCCAGTAGTAGCCCGTGTTCTTCGTCATGGTGCGCAGCACGGTGGTCGTCGGTGATCATCGAATCGATGGCCGTGAGCGTGAATGTCGAGTCGATGCTGTACTCAAGCCAGTAACGGTCGACGAGCGGCGCAGCGGATCGCCACCGTAACCGGAGGGTATCAGCGTTGACCACGGCATTCTGCGCGGGGAGCAGAAGTGTCACCATGCCGGGGAGGGGCATGCCGGTGGAGAACTTCCATGCGGCGGAATTGGCGCTGATCCCCGTTGCGGCGTTATAGGCGTTCACACGCCACCAGTAGGAGGTGAGATGCGAGAGCGTGTGCACGACGTTGAACGTATCTGTCGTCGGAAGATCGCTGAGAAGCAACCCTGTTGCGAACGTGGAATCGGTCCCGAGCTGGAGGTGGAATGATGAAGCACCGCTTGGCCTGTTCCACCGCAGCGTGACCGGGGTGTCCAAGGCTGTGGTCATGTGTGGTGGTGCGATGAGGAGCGGGACGGCAGGGTCGGTTTCCTTCGTCCGGAACAACCAGCGCGGGGACCATGATCCGTACACACCGGAGGCCTTGCTCCGTACATGCCAGTAGTAGGTCCGCGCGTACGACAACCCGGCTGCCGTCTTCACGGTGTCGGTGCCGGTGGTGTCGTTGAGCACCAGCCCGGATGTAAAGGCTGTGTCCGTCGCGACCTGGATGTGGAACGATGTCACGCCGGCAGGACGCGTCCAGCGTAGCTCCGCCTGGACCGGCATCTCCGTTGTACCGTTGGAAGGTGCGAGCAGGGTTGGCGGTGTTGTGCTCACCGTGTACATGGGGCCGGACCAGCCGTTTCCATCGGTGATCAGCGGTCCTTCGGAGTACACCGCTCCTGCGCCTCCACTCAGAGAATAGCTGCCGGCCAGTGCCGTGGTGGTGAGCATGGAGATCGTGCGCGACTGTCCGACGATGTAGTTCTCCGCGGTGCTCGTGAGCTTCACGTCGTATGGTGCGGTCCGGTCCCGGTCAAGATAGACCATGGCAAAGGCCTCCGCGGCCTCGGCATCGGTGACGTCGGGATTGGTGACATCCAGTTCGATGCGGAGCACGGTGCCAACAGGGAGGTCCTTCGGAACAGGAGGATCAAGCGGCAGGAGTTCGTTCGTGGCATTGACATACAAGCGCACCGCGGAGAGGAGTGGTGTGTTGTGGGTATGCGACACGAATTTCGTGGCGTCGGGGGAGACCACAATGTGGTCTCGCCATCCCCAGTATTGTTCTCCCCATGCCGTGGCAGGAGTGTTCCGTACCTCAAAGGCATACATGCCGGTGGGCAGGCTGGGGAAGAGAGCCACGGAGTACTCGTCGGCGTACTTCTCTGCCACGAGCGCCCATGAGTCATTGTAGAGTTTGACCTTCGCGGTCGGTCCGGTCAGCCAGCCGAGGAACTCCTTGTAGAGTGTGATGCTCAGTGCCCCGGTCGTACTCATCGCTTTCTTGTATAACCCGGTGTTGGTTCCTACGTAGATGGCATTGTCATTGACGAGAATGTC